>JAAURU010000060.1 GCA_012032075.1 Flavobacterium sp. | reverse complement strand
TCTTCTTTTTAATTAACGACTTCTAGTTTTGCTTTAAACGATACAGATTCTTTAATATCTATTCTTGAAAAAGAAATTAGTAAGAGTAAAACCTATGTCAAAAACAAGGAAAATAAAATTAAAAACCTTGAATCGCTTCTTAAAGATGAAAAAGCAAATCTTACCAATCAATACTTTATTATTTCTAAAATAATTGACGAATACCAATATTATAGTTTTGATAAAGCGCTTTTCTATACAGAGAAAAACTTTGAAGTTGCTGAAAAACTCAAAGACCAATTCAAAATAACCGAATCTAAATTGAAACTAGGCAGACTTCTAGTAGATTCTGGAAGGTATAAGGAAGCATTAGATATTGTTCAAGATATAAAAACTAAAAACTTAACTGATGCATTAATTCTTGATTACTATTTCATTCATAAAGAAGCCTTTTCTGGTTTAAGCTTTTATACAATGGTGAAAAACAGTAAGTCAGATTATGATTTATTATACACAAAATACAAAGATTCCTTATCAGAAAAACTAGCCAATTCTTCTTCTGAAAATCTAGCTTTATTAGAAAAAAAATACAGAGATAATCGAGAATTAGAAAAAGCCTTAGTAATTAATTCCAAAAGATTACAAGTTTTAAAAATTGGAAATCGAAATTACTCTATGGTAACTTTTGAACGTTCTTTGTTATTCCAATTAAAGAATGATATTGAAAACCAAAAAAAATACTTAATTCTTTCTGCCATTTCTGATATTCGTTCCAATGTTAAAGATAATGCCTCTTTAACAGAATTAGCCATGATATTATATTCTGAAAATGATATTGATAGAGCACACAATTTTATCACTTTTTCAATGGAAGATGCCAAATTTTACAATTCCCCTTTACGATTCGTCAATATTTCCAATATCCTTCCAGCAATTACAAATGCTTATGAAACTAGAAGTTATGAGCAAAAATCAAAATTAAAGAACTTTATCATTCTAATTAGCTTATTGAGTATCGTTTTATTGATGGTCATAACTTATATATTTAAACAAAATAAGAAACTCTCAGCTGCGAAAAACAAATTGAATACAGCAAATAACGAATTAAGCCGACTTAATACAGAACTTAATTTTACCAATGAAGATTTAAGTCGTTTGTATCAGTTATTATCAGAATCTAACCATATTAAAGAACATTATATTGCTACATTTCTAAATTTATATTCAGAATATATAGATAAATTAGATATTTACCGAAAATTAGTGACCAAATATATTGTAACCAATAAAACAAATGAACTTCTTGAATTAACCAAATCCAAACAAGTAATTGATACTGAATTAAGAGTCTTTTATAAAAATTCTTACAACTTATAACTAATAGAAAGCATAACAATTCTAGGTAAAGTAAAGGTAGTATTGTTTGAAATTAAGAAATCAGAAAACGAATTGTTAATGATAGTTCCATTATTCAAATAGTTTTGAGCAGATAGTTCAAAACGAAAGGGATTGTTTTTCTTTTGGTAACTTAAATAAGCATTTCCTATTCTATAATTTGTTTTTTGGTTCAAACTATTCTCGTTAAAATTAAGTTCGTAATCAGTTTTTAAATTAAAGTGTTTTAAAAAGTCAATGTCTAAATTAAACGTAAAAATATCATTTGTCAAAGTAGATGATGTTAAACCTGAAAACTGGCTAAAACTTTTGTTGTAACTAACACTAATGCTAGGTAGTTTCTTAGTTTGAGTACTTAATTTTAGACCCACAGATTGATTATTTCTATTGTTTGCAGTAGTTTCATTATTTAACGTTTGTATGTAATTAAACCAGCTTAAATTAGTGTTTAATTGTAGTCTAAACAGGTATATTTTTTTACTAACGTTACCAAAAACACTCCAGTTAGTTTCAGGATTATCAGTAATAATGGGAGTTGTAAATTGATTGATTCCGTTTAATTCAATTACATTTCTAGTGGTTTCTCACTTTTTTATTAAAATTTACCGTTCCAAAAGCCATTAATCCTCTAAACATACTCATTCGTGAATAATTTAAACTAGCCGAATGGAAACGCTCGTTACTTAACAAAGCATTTCCTTTAAAAACTGAATTAAAGCTTTGTAGAGTAAATCGTTCTAATAATTTTGAAGCTTCAGGAAATTCATTAACTAATTTATAACTAAATTTTAAAGATTCCGATTGGTTAAACTCATATTCACTATTAAACTGTGGTTCAAAATAGTTTCTATTTATTGTATAACTATCAGTAATTTGTTTGGTTTTTAAATGATAAAAATGAGTATAAATAGCAGGTCTATTTACCCATTTTCCTATTTTAAATTTATACTCAAATCCTACATAAAAATCATTTAATAAATAGTTCATATCATTACCAAAACCACCATTAGCAAAATCATTAATAGAATTATTTGTTAAAAACTGTTGTTCAGAAATTTGTAAATTTGTTGTGCCATAATTGTTACCCACATTGGTATATAAATGGTTGAAATTGTTTAAAATCCAGTAATGTTTTAACAAGACATCGACATTATTACTTTTAACCTTTTTAATTTGCTGTATGTTGTAAAAACTATCGTTTTGTAATGGGATTAAGCCCGTTAAAAATTCGGTGTCAGTGAGCCAAGTGTTTATGGGTTTGTTGTTTTCATAACTTTGATTCACTACAAAAGTAGTGGTGTGATTGGTGTTTTTATATTGTTTGTGCCATTCTATAAACTGTTTTAATTGTCCATTATCAGCATTGTTAAGAGTTTCAAATGTATTCTGTTGACCATCTCGTATAGAGGATAAAAAACTTGAAATGTTGTTAGTGCTAAATTGATATTGTGAGTTGTAATACCATTTAGAAACATCACTAGGATTATAATTTAGCTTTATATTACCTATACCTAAAATAGTTTTGTTTTCTCCATTTGTAGTTCTATTTTCAAAAGTAAAAGCATTGTTTTGTAAATATTCATTTTGACTTGCTACAAGACTTGCAGAAAATAATTTTGAAAATATACCAAACCCTTCAATGTCTAGTTTTTGATTTATTTCTTGACGAAAATTAAATGCTCCAAATTGTGATTTATTTTCAATTACTGTTGTATTATCACTTGAAAAGTTATATAAATTAGTAAGTTGTTTTCGTTTGTTTAAAAAAGAGCTAACACCACCTTGAAAACGCATCATGTCTTCAAAAGAAAAGGTCTTTTTCCCAATATTATTAATATCTCCTATAAAACTAAGATTAGTTTTTGGGCTGTAATAAAACAAAGCAGTATGTAACAAGTGAAAACCGTTATCGTTTGCTACTTCAACACCTGCTTCAACATCTCCAAAAACAAATTTCTTTTTGTCTTCTTTGAGTTTTACATTCATTGCCAGTTCATCACTATCTGAAACTTGCTTTAAAAAACCTACGGTGTTAAAATTATCAATTACTTCAATTTTATCTAAGGCATCAGCTGGAATATTCTCAACAGCTAATTTAGAACCCCCACCAAAAAACAATTTACCCTCAACTAACATTTGTGTAACTCTTTTACCTTGTACAGTAACAGAACCATCTTTACCAACTTCAACATTTGGCAACTTTTCTAATAGTTCTTTCATTTTACGCTCGTTACCGCTTGCAAAAGCCTTTACATCATAAATTAAGGTGTCTTTTTTAACAATAATAGGTTTATACTCGTAGTCAATAATAATTTCCTTGAGTTGCTCTCCTTTTTCTTGTAATACAAAATGATACTCTTTTAAAGTAGAAGTAGTTTCTATATTTAGAATAGCTTCTTTATAACCTAAATAAGAAACTTTAATTTCATAAGCTATGTTTTTCTCTAAATCTAACTTATAACGCCCTAAATGGTCTGCAATAGAGAATTTTAAACCTTCATTTTCTACTAAAGGTTTTGCAATTACATTCGCATTAGGCAAAGGATTGTTGAGACTGTCTTTTACTGTTCCTGTGAGGGTTTGAGAGAAGGAAAGTAAAGGAAGAAAAAGAAAAAAATAAAATTTTAACATTAATAAAAATTATCTATTTAGAAAAGCTAAAAATAGTTATTTTAATCTTTACTTTTAATCGAATCAATATATTCTTTAATAGATTTATATAATTTTATATAAAAGTCAACATTTGTTATTACTTTACCTTTAGTAGGAAGGATGATTTCTTTATCATTATTATTTAAAACTATAGATTCAATACCTATAACGGTTTTGTCGTCTTGAACTTCAAATATTAATCCTGGTAAACCACCAAAGCCTTTTGGGCCATAAGAATAAGGAAATTCTGGGCAATACCATGCGGTAATTGTTTTTAACACTTTATCTGCATAATAAGGATACTCCTTTTCATACGTAGCTTTATAACAAGTATAATTATTTATTTTTTTAGTTTCGTTTGTTAATTTCCATTTAGGAATACTATCTGTAACTAGAAACTCTCCTTGTTTATAAAACTCATCTTCTAAATTATTATAAAAAGAAATACCTCTATTTTTATCTGTATAATAAGGAGTTTCTCCCAAAGAATAAGTTAATGCCATAGAATAATTAAAATCATTTATAGGGTCGTTTAAGCCATGATCTACGAAATACATCGCTTTAGATTCATTAAAAACAAGTTTAAGAATAACTTTTTTAGTAGCATTTTTAACCGTTTCTTGTTCCTGTACCATTTCACTAGAATACTTTTTATTAATTTCTTCTTGAATATAAATACGATAAGTAGCCTCATGATTTATATTTTGGCTGAAAGAAAATAATGTAACTAGTATTATTGTATATGATAGGATAATTTTTGTAGTCATAATAAAAATCTTTTAAAAAAAAAGAGGTAATCTAAAAAGTCTTAATCTTGTCATTCAGTTTTTAAATCGAAAACTATTAATAAAAATTTTGAATGTCCGTTTAGTGTCATATAGCACTATTTTTTATTGTTTGTAAAATTCTCACAATTTGTAATTTAATGATTCTCAATAGTATTTAGTTTGTAGAATTTCCAAAATTTATCTCAAAATTGCAATTATGCTTTAAAACGGACAATCAGTTAAAAATTAAATATTTAATAAAGCGCATTCGTTTTGGCAAACAATTTACATGATTTTACCTTTTGTAATGCCTCAAAATTATTGTGCTAATATGCTGCTGCTAGTGATACACAAGCTGAACGCACTGCTGTTGCTCTTCTTTTGGCTTGATCTAAATTGTTACCATCAAACCACATACTAAATACAGAATCATAAAGGGCATCGCAATTATAATCTGTTACAGCTTTAACTACTTTCACTTCTTTTTTCTCTACTTTAAATTTGTTTACAACTGAATTACTTGCCATACCAGCAAACGAAAACGCTACAAGTGCAACAGCACTGAAAATTGATTTTTTCATTTTTTTACTTTTTAATGATTATTTGAATTGTTTGTAATTCGTTTACAAACATATTTACAATAATGCCAAAATTCAAATTTTATTGTGTTAATTTATATGTTAAAATAAACTTTAACAAGAATGATAGTTTTTACCCACTTTGTGTTAAAATTTTATATTTTAGAGTTTTAAAATTATACATCTATTTATTTAAAAAAAATTGAAATCTTAAACATAAAAAAATTCACATTTTTTTAATACAATCAAATATCCTTTTTTTATACATTTGATTTCGAAAGTTTTAAAAACACACATGATACAATTTTTTAGGTATTAAAATACACTCAACTAAGACAAGTACAAAGTTAAATAGCAATAGTAAAAGCTTAAATAAAAGTTGTACAAGCCATAGTAAAAATAGTACTTAATTAAATAAACCTAGTACAATACTAAATAAGACTTATAACTAATTAAATAAGCCTTGTAACTAATTAAGTAAGGCATGTACTAATAAAAGTAAGACTTGTACAAGAAAAAATAAAGTTTGTACATGTTTAAGTAGTATTTGTACAATACCAAGTAAAACCTGTATAAGGTATAGTAAGCATTGTACAAACAAAAACAATAATAAAAGCAACTTTTTAAATTAAATAGAAATGAGAATTAAACAAGAGGAATTTGTACCACTAGCAGACATGCTTTATGACAGTTTTAAAAGAGACCAAGTAGAAATTGAAACAGAAAACAGTTTTTATTCGGCTACTTTTTTAAATAGTTTTAAAGAAGTTATTGAAAAAGTAAGAGAATTAGAAAAAGCAGATACACTACTTACACAACAAAAAACAATAACTAGAGAATTATATGTTACAGCAGATAGTCTAAAAAGACCACTTAATTTATTTGCCATTGTATTAAAAAAAGCAAACTTACCTACAACCTTAGTACCAGAAATAATTTCAAAACTAAGAAGTAGAAATATCGAAGGAGCTTTAATACAAATAAAAGCGTTATCTCAAACAATAGAAAGTAATAAAGAGATATTATTAGCAAAAGCAATGAACCCTACATTTCCAGCATTGTTAGCAACTACTTTTACTACATTAACAGAAAAAAGTAATTTACAAACAAGTATAATAAAACAACGTAGTTTACTTACCGATGGTAACCTTACAAGTTACAATACCTTATATACTGATTACATTGCAGATATTTGCGCTATAGGCAAAGCTTATTATCAAGGTACTGCTAAAGCTAAAGAATATACTATTACAAACATGTTAAAAAGATTGCATGTTAAAAATAGTAATAAAGACGATAAGGAATAATTTAAAAAGAAGTACACATAAAAAAAGCCTAATGACAAATCATTAGGCTTTTGATTTAATTTAAAATTATTATCCAGCTGTTTCAACTGCAAATTATGCAATTACATATTCGGTTGTATTTGATACTTTAGGTTCTTCTTCCTTTGAAACACCTATTTTAGAATTACCATCTGCAAATAATGGTAAAGATTTATCTTTAGGAATATCAAATAGAATGATCAATGAATATTTATCTTACAGCGGTTATCCAGCTAATGTTTCTTCAAATATAACTTGGGCTGTAAAAGCAAAATCTTTAGATAGAGTTGTATACAGTAGTCAAGATATCGCTTTTAAAAGATTTTCAACTGAAATTATTCCAACCAAACTTTATCTATCAGGAACTGCTACTGAAAATAATAATATTTTAAGTGAAGCTATTGAAATGAAACGCTTAAATAATGTGTCTGGAAATGGTTCAAATATACATGAGATTTATACTACGCTAACCGCTGGAAAAAGTTTTAAATTCTACAGCGAAAAAACACTTCCTTGTCATCAATATGGTACTAATACTGATGGTGATTTAGTGAAATCTGGAAATGTAATTATCGTTAATGAAACTGGACAATATAGAATATCTATAAATTTAGATACTAATACATACAATTTATTAAAGATTGATAACTGGAGTATTGTGGGTGACCCAATAAATGGAGGTTGGGGTGGAGATATTCCATTAAATTACCAAGGTGGTGGAATTTGGAAATCATCTGTTCAATTAATTAATTCTGGAAATTTTGCATTTAGAGCAAATGGAGATTGGTCTTATTTATTAAAAAGAGTGCAAGGAACTACAAATAAAGTTGTAATGGAAAGTGATGCAGCTTCACAAGGTATTGCTTTTGAAGATATTCCATCCACAAATATTGGGAACTATTTTATTACTTTAAATCTTTCTGCAAATGCATATACATATGCTATTGAAATTGATACAACTGTTCCAGATCCAATTGCAACTCCTGCACAATTATTTTTATTGGCAAATGGAACAATGATTCAAGAATTTTCAAAATCGGGAGATGTATTTAGTTTGAATAAATTTATTCCATTACAAGCTTCTGTTAATTACACCTTAAATTCAGCTTCAAATGGTTCAGGAACAAGTTATTCCGTAAATGGGCAATTAGGTGTTTCTGCAGCTGGTGGAGATAAAGTAACAGGAAGCAACACTTTGATAAATGGGAATACGAATATTACAGTTAATAATGATAGAGGATTGAAATTACGAATCGATTTTAGTCAGGCAAAATTGAATTGGGAATTCTATAATTTCAAATTATTTCATTGGCAAATTTGGGATACCAGAAATGAATTTGTAATGACCTATCAACATCCTAATACTTATAAAATAACGACTCCATTGATTGCAAATTATGACATGAAATTTATAAGTCCATGGGATTTTGATTTGGGTTCATCTACTCCAACTACTTTAACTGGAACTGCAACTAATGGTGGTGGTTCAAATATAAAATGTATTACTACAAATGGTAATTATCTTGTTACAATCGTTTTAAACGACACTTATCAATCAGGAACTTACTCTTTTGTGCAACAATAATTTAAAACTTAAAAATATGCGTACCAAAATTGCATCAAATACCATACAAATTTTAATCATTTCCTTCGTCATTGCAATACAAATTAGCTGTGACAATAAAGATATGCCTTATTTTCCTCCACCAGAAACAGGAACTGTAAATACAGCTTTTTATTTAACAACACCTAGTAAATCGAGTTTATTAGAATTGCAAAACAATGGAATTTTGCCTTATAGCCAAAATAGTAATTTTACCATAAATGTTTCAGATGCTACCACTTATCAAACTATGGATGGTTTTGGTTTCTCTTTAACTGGTGGAAGTGCTCAATTGATCAATAATATGTCGGCTTCCGCTAAAAATCAATTGTTAGAAGAACTTTTTGGTCAAGGAGCAAATAGTATTGGAGTTAGTTATCTTAGAATCAGCATAGGAGCATCTGATCTTGATGCTTCTGTGTTTCTTACAATGATTTACCTTCTGGTCAAACCGATGTAAACTTAAATAATTTTTCAATCGCACCAGATTTGGTAAACCTTATTCCAGTGTTGACGCAAATAAAAGCAATAAATCCTAACATTAAAATATTGGCTACACCTTGGTCTGCACCTACTTGGATGAAAACCAACCAATCTAGCATAGGTGGAGAATTACAAACTAATTATTATGCTACTTATGCTAATTATTTTCTAAAATATATTCAAGCCATGCAAGCAAATGGCATTACTATCGACGCTATTTCCATTCAAAATGAACCTGAAAATGAATATAATAATCCAAGCATGTTAATGTCGGCTTCCCAACAAACTACGTTTATTAAGAACAATTTAGGCCCTTTATTTAGTTCCAATGGAATCCAATCTAAAATCATCATTTTTGATCATAATTTAGACAATCCTAATTATCCCATTTCTATTTTAAATGATGCTCAAGCAAATGCTTTTGTAGATGGTTCGGCTTTTCATTTATATGCTGGTCAAATTGACAATATGAGTGTGGTTCACAATGCTCACCCAAACAAGAATGTGTATTTTACAGAACAATGGATTCAAGCACCAGGTAATTTTGCAGCAGAAATTAAATGGCATTTTAGAGAGTTAATGATTGGAGCACCAAGAAACTGGAGCAAAACCGTATTACAATGGAACTTAGCTTCCGACTCAAATAATGGGCCTTTCACACCAGGTGGTTGTACAGAATGTTTAGGAGCAATAACTATAAATGGAAGTGCTATAACTAGAAATCCAGCCTATTATATCATTGCACATTCTTCAAAATTTGTTCCAATGGGTTCTGTAAGAATACAATCAAATACATCAACAGAACTTCCTAATGTAGCTTACAAAACACCTCAAGGAAAAATTGTTGTTGTCGTATTAAACAACACCGACTCGCAAAAATCTTTTAATATAAACGCAGCTAACAAACCTATTTCAACAGTAATTCCTGCTGGTTCTGTAGCAACTTATGTATGGTAAAAATGAATAAAATATTTTATATATGTGTTTCACTTATGGTTTTCATTTCTTGTAACCAATCTCAAAATCCAAGAAATACTGTTGGAAATATTGACACAAAAAAGATGATAGTAAAGAATACTTAACTACAACTATTTATACAACTGCAGAAAATACCTCATTAAAATTAACAGCTACAGATACATTAGTTTTTGAAAAAGTAAAACAACCTTTAGAAACTGAAATTTTCATCGCTATTAATCCTGAGATTGAATTTCAAGAATTTTTAGGAATAGGTGGAGCCATTACTGATGCTTCAGCAGAAGTTTTTTCAAAATTAAGTCAGGACAAACAACAGGAATTCTTAAATGCTTATTATAGCGAAAATGGTATCAATTATAATATTATAAGAACGAATATCAACAGTTGTGACTTTGGCTCGAAAAGCTATACTTATATCAAAGAAGGTGATAGTGAACTAAATACCTTTGACATAAGTGTAGATAAAGAATTTAAAATTCCGTTAATCAAAAAAGCAAGTGAAATAATTAAAGAAAAACTTGTTTTTTATGTTAGTCCATGGAGTCCTCCTGCTTTTATGAAAAGTAATAAAAATATGCTCCAAGGCGGAAAATTATTGCCTGAATTTTATAAATCATGGGCAAAATATTATACCAAATTCATAAAAGCTTATGAAAAAGAAGGTATTCCTGTTTGGGGTTTAACGATTCAAAATGAACCTATGGCAACGCAAAGATGGGAATCTTGCATTTACACTGCTGAAGAAGAAAGAGATTTTCTGAAAAACTATTTAGGCCCAATGATGGAAAAAGAAGGTTTATCTGATAAAAAAATTGTGGTTTGGGATCATAATAGAGATTTAATTACACATAGAGCAAATGTTATTTTTGATGACAAAGAAGCCGCAAAATATGCTTGGGGAATTGGTTTTCATTGGTATGAAACTTGGACAGGTGCGAATCCAAATTATGATAATGTAAAAACGGTGAATCAATCCTATCCTACTAAAAATTTATTGTTTACAGAAGGTTGTCAGGAAAAATTTAGTCCAGAACACTACCAAAGATGGAGCAATGCTGAACGATATGGTAACGCAATGATTAACGATTTCAATAATGGAACTGTAGGTTGGACTGATTGGAATGTTTTATTAGATGAAAAGGGTGGCCCAAATCATGTTCAAAATTTTTGCTTTGCTCCTATTCATGCAGATTTGACTAAGAAAGAATTAATTTACACACCTTCCTATTATTACATTGGTCATTTTTCAAAATTCATTAAGCCAAATGCCAAAAGAATTGCCACTTCATCAAGCAGAAGTACAATTGAAAGTACGTCTTTTAAAAATCCAGATGGACAAATCATTACAATCGTGATGAATAAAACAGATACTGCAATTACATACAAAACAATACTTAAAAACAAAGAAGTAAGATTAGAAATTCCAGCACATGGAATACAAACACTATTAATTAATTAAAATTAGAAATCATGAAAAAAAAATACACTTTCGTAAAATTAGCAATAATTACAGCTTTTTTATTTTTCTCAACTTCAAATGCTCAAATTATAGCAAATGGAACTTATAAAATATTTTCTACTGTTCATAATGAGGTAATGACTTGTGCAACAACTGCTCCACATGATGCAAATATGGCTACACCAAATGCAACAGATAATTACCAATTATGGACATTCACACATCAAGGGGGTGATATTTATAAGATAGTAAACCAAGGAAATAACTTAACATTAGGGATAAATGATGGATGGTGCGGGGTTTTTGGAGACGTAAAAGCAAATTTTTCAAATACAGATGCTAATGTTGAATTTAAAGTATCGAATAGTTCAATAGCTGGTAAATATGTTTTCGAAATTGCTTTTACCACTTGCAATTTTGGCTCTGTTAATTTACCTGTAAAAGCTTTTGACATTCAAGATGGAGCAGCTGGAGCACAAATTCAAACTTATGATGTTGATATCACTAATGCTAACCAACAATTTCAAATAGTAGATCCAGCTACTTTAAGTTCTAACTCATTCAATAATTCAACAAAATTTCAAGTTTATTATAGCGCTTTAAATGGTTTAAATATCATTAGTAAAGAGAGCATTTTAACTCATTTGAATATAAAAATATATGATATAACTGGAAAACAAATTAAAAAACAAATCGCAAATTCAAACAATAGTAATTCTTTACAAATGAATGTAAATGATCTAACAAAAGGAGTTTATTTAGTACATGTAACAGAAAATAATAGAAATTCAGTTCATAAAATCATCATTACTAAATATAAACTTTTGGAAAGTAAGGTATTAATAAGTAGTTGTAAATAGTTCAAATGAATAGTGTTTGAACTATTTACAAAAAGCTTAATGATTAATTATTAATTAGAAAAGATACTAAATAACAATTAAAAATTAGCCAATTAAATAAATCAAATACTATAAAAAATGAAACAAACTATTTCAAAATTAGAAATAAAGTACAAAAAACTTTATTTCTAACAGGACTTCTCTATTTGTTACTTTTTACAAAAAGTAATGCTCAAACGGTAAC
>JAAURU010000059.1 GCA_012032075.1 Flavobacterium sp. | reverse complement strand
TGATATGAGTAAAAAACAACCGAAGAAAACTAAAAAATTTTTTTTTAACAATAAATATAAATAAAATTATGACACCTGAAGAAATTCTTAAAAATGAAAATATCTATTTTGGACAGGACACAATAAACGGAATAAATTGTTCAATTGGCTATATTAAAAAATTCAAGTGGAGTTGGTTTGCTACTCAATTAAATACATTTGTAATAATCGGAAAGACAGATGATAAAATTGATAAGAAGTTGATTGAAGCTTTTTCTAAAAGTTGTTTTGAATATTCATTAAAGAACCATAAAGGTTGGCCTAGAGGACTACAAGCAGGAGTTGGGTCAATTGCTATATTGCAAGGGAATGATATTGATCATGATGCCATTATTTTTTGTAAAAAATTATCTAAAAAACATTGGAGTGCTTTTGAGATACCAGTATTATATAATGTTGATGAAAAGAAATCTTTTCGCTATATCTCAACTCCAATTTGGGGAACGATATATTTCCCTTTCTTTTCCAAAACTATAAATACTATAACAAAACAAATGAGCTGAGAACGAAGAATCATAATACATACATGCAAATTTGTAGTATAATTTTAGAAGAGATTCTATTTTTTGTTTATGTAAATTAGTTGTTGAATAATTAATTTAGTTAAAAAAGATTACTTATTTTAAGCTTATTTTTTTAAATAAAAATATTATCTCTTTTTTTAGAATATTATTTTTACCGTATAATTTAAAAAATAAAATATTGATTGATATTTTCTGAATATTATTTTTATGAACTAGTATTTCTAAAAATATTTCATTCTTAACTGAATAATTTGAAAGAACAAATCTGTTTTTCTGAAATTTATTTAAAAATTTTAATAAAAATATTGATTTGAAACCTAATTATTTGTACTAATTCATTAAATAAAATTCAATTT
Source organism: Flavobacterium sp. (assembly GCA_012032075.1). GTDB lineage: Bacteria > Bacteroidota > Bacteroidia > Flavobacteriales > Flavobacteriaceae > Flavobacterium. Next base: position 11,512 of record JAAURU010000059.1, on the reverse strand, counting down.
AATGTGTTGTTAATCAAATTTTTATCAGTATTTTTGAGTAAATAAAAAATATTTTTTGAAAATAAATTTGGAAATGTAAAAATAATTACAAAAATTTGTACTCAGAAAAAATAACAATTTTAAAAACGAAGAAAAAATGACATTATACAATTCATACTTCCAAAGCAACACATCAGTAGATACTGGTGACGCTTTTCTTCGTGGCTTATTTCATTCATAGAAAATTCAATTAAGAATATATGAAAAAGCCCGAAGCTAATTAGATTCGGGCTTTTTTAATTCTAGACCCTTCAGAAATTCCCGATACACGAACTATTACTTTATCCTTTTGGATGAAGATGCTCATAGCTTTTACGCTATGTTACTAAAATGAACTTTTTCAAATGGGAAATTTCACTGAGAACGATTATGCTTTTGCTAGTCGTTTTAAAAGTGTAAGACGTAAGAAAAGGTTAGTAAAAAAAGATTTTGATAAGCAATTGCATGCTATTTATGTTCGAGAACGTAAGTTGTTTGTAGACAAAAGAAATTTACCATTAATTCCATTAGAAAATCCATACCAACAAGGTTGGGTGCGTTATTTTGTATTGCGAGAAGATGTATTACGATCACCAAATGCTGATTTTTTTCAGAATTTGCTAACGAAAATTAATACATACAAATATTCCAATGCAAAATCATTTTCAAGAAAAGTGAGAAAGAAAGGTAAGAAAATTATGGTCGAAGAACATCAAGAATTGTATCGTGTTTGTCCACTTCATTGGAATTGTAAAAATTCGGTCTTACAGAAAAAGAGAAGACCTATTTTACATTTGTTGTAGAGTGGGGTGAAGTATTTAAAAGGTTTCTTCACTACTACAAATTCAATGAATCTTGGAGATATGTTTTGCGAGTACGACCAAATTTCATCACACATAAAAAAGCAATCGATGAAGTTTTGGAAAGTGAATTACAATGGATCGACAATCGAATTACTAACTATCATTTACGCAATAAAATAAATAGATTAAAGAGTGGGAGAGGTCATTATAAAGGATATTATGATGAAGATGAAAAACCAAAATATAGTGACCCAAATAAAAATAAAAGTTTACAGGAATTGTATGAAGATTATGTAAACGAAAAAAGAATAGATTATGGGAAATAAATTATCTGGGAAAGACCTAATCAAATTGGGTTTCCCAAAGAACAATTCGATCAATATTGCTTTAGGGCAAATTAATAGATATAGAAAAAGAGAAAAAAAGGAAAGCATATTAAACGAAGCCAAAGAAGTTTTGTTGCATCCAGAAAATTTTAAAATGCATGGCACTTGGGGAAAAGTAGCAGAAGGATTGGTAAATCCAGTTCAGGTGAAATTCAACCAGTTGCGAAACACAAGAGCACCATTTCAATATTTGGAGAAAACGATATCGACGAACAGGCCAAGTTTCAATTGTACGATTCCTTAAAATTGCCAATCGCAGTCAAAGGAGCATTAATGCCAGACGCACATTCGGGTTACGGATTACCAATTGGAGGTGTTTTAGCCACTGAAAACGCAGTGATTCCTTACGGAGTTGGAGTAGATATAGGTTGTAGAATGAGTTTATCGATTTTTGATTTGCCAGCGTCTTTTTGAAAGGAAAAGACCATCAATTGCAAGCCATTTTAAAAGACAATACTAAATTTGGTATGACCGAAACGCACAAAACAAAAGTGGATCATGATGTCTTTTATCGCAACGAATTTGATGACATTCCTTTATTGAAAAGACTAAAAGACAAAGCCTACAAACAATTAGGTTCGTCAGGAGGAGGCAATCACTTTGTGGAATTTGGTATCGTAAAATTAGACAACCCGTTGCAAGAATGGAAACTAGAGCCAAAAGAATATTTAGCGGTGTTATCGCACAGTGGTTCGAGAGGTTTAGGAGCTAATATTGCGAAACATTACACCTATTTGGCAACCAAACAATGTCCGTTACCTAAGAATGTCCAACATCTAGCATGGCTCGATTTGAACACGCATGACGGACAAGAATATTGGTTGGCAATGAACTTAGCAGGAGATTATGCAAAGGCTTGTCACGATGACATTCACCGCAGAATTGCTAAAGCCTTAGGCAAAAGAGTAGTGGTAACAATAGAAAATCACCACAATTTTGCTTGGAAAGAACAAGTCGATGGCAAAGAATGTATTGTGCATAGAAAAGGAGCAACACCAGCGCAAAAAGGAGTTTTGGGAATCATTCCAGGTTCCATGACGGCTCCAGGATTTATCGTGATGGGAAAAGGGAACGAAGAAAAGTCTAAAATTCTGCTTCACATGGAGCTGGACGTTTGTTATCAAGAGCCAAGTGTAAAACGAGTTTCACGCAAAGCCAGATTAAAAAAGTTTTGGCAGACAATGAAGTAACGTTGATAGGAGGTGGTATCGATGAAGCACCTATGGCTTACAAAGACATCAATAAAGTAATGGCTTTGCAAACCGAATTAGTAGAGGTGTTAGGAACATTCACTCCTAAAATAGTGAGAATGGACCGATAATGAAAAAGAAAAATTGTTTTCTAGGAGCGAATGGTTTGGGCATTTTTAGCCATCCATTTTCCCGCTTTACGAAGTAGTCCCGATAAAAATCGGGAGCTACTTTCTACAATCGGGGCTAGATAGGAGACTATTGGAATTTTTTGTCATTAAAGTCAAATTAAGCTCCAGAGGAGTGACATATTTATAACAAACTAAAAATAAGCTCCATAGGAGCGACATGTATATATGGGAGCACCACATAATAAAAATAGATATGGAGAACTATGGAATCAAAATAGAATAGAGGAAGGATTAAAAATTCTTGAACTACTTAAAGATTTCATTGTTATTTCAGGTGGTTGGGCTTGGCACTTTATGAGTGTACCCAATCACAAAGAATACAAACACGCACACGATCACAAAGATATCGACATTTTTGTGCATCCAAATAACGTTTCAAAAGTGATGGAGATTTTGTTAGAAAATCACTTTGAAAAAGTATGGACAAGATACGATCATTTGTATAGTGAAGAAAACTTTAGAAGATATGAAAAAACAGTGGAACAAAATGGAGAAAAACCGTTTAGAGTAACCATAGATTTTTTTGAAAAAGCCGATTTAAAAACAGAAAATTGTAACGGATTTACTGTAGTTGCTCCAGCAATGCTTTTAAGTTTTTATTCCAATATACATTCAAGTGATAAGTGTTGGGCAGTACAAAAAACAAAAGAGTTTTTAGAGAAAGGAATCAATCCAATAGGAAGAAAAGAACTCTCAGAAATTCCAAAATAGTAAAAGTATGAACAATAATAATAACAAGTCACATGCTTCCTCTCCTTTGGAGAGGGTTGGAGTGAGGCTTATACAAATAACCTCAGGAAGAGGACCAGCAGAATGCACTTGGGTTGTGGCTCAAGTGCTTAAAAAAGTGTTGGAAGAAGCAAACGAGTGGCAAGTAAAAGCAACCGTTTTGCAAAGAGAAGCAGGTAGCGAAAACGGAACCGTAGAAACCGCAATTATTCAAATAGAAGGCAAAAAAGCAAACGAGTTTGTAACGTCTTGGTTAGGCACCATTCAATGGATTGGAAAAAGCACTTTTCGAAAGTTTCACCAACGTAAAAATTGGTTCATAGGGATTTTTGAAATTGAACAATCAAGTGAAACTAAATTCCATGAAAGGATGTTCAATATCAAGCAATGCGCAGTTCAGGTGCTGGTGGCCAACATGTGAATAAAGTAAGTTCGGCAATTAGAGCAACACATATTCCAACAGGCATTGCAGTCGTTGCTATGGATTCCCGTTCGCAACACCAAAATAAAAAGTTAGCAACAGAACGCTTAAAGCAAAAGATTGAGGCAAACAATTTGAATCAGTTTAAAAACCAAGAACAAAACACTTGGACCAACCAAATGCAAATTGAAAGAGGTAATCCTGTAAGAGTGTTTCAAGGTTCTGATTTTAAAAAACAAAAAGTAGATAAAAGCTACAAAAAAGAACGATTAAAATATAAAAATGAATTACGAAATAGTAACTAATTACTATGGACTAATTACTAATTACTAGACATATGAAGTCAATAGATAAATACTTGTTTCAAGCCATGGATAATTATCCCTATTGTTTGGAAGAAACCATACAATCCTTAGATTATGCTTTGTCGTATGACGATAAGAATACCACAGCTTTGTGTTTGTATGCCAGAATACAAGCAGAACAATTATTCAATTATGAAGAAGCGAAAAATTATTTCGAGCAAGCGTTAGGAATTAACATCAATGCTATCGAGGTGTATCCTTATTATATTCAAACTTTGTTAGCCAATGAAGATTTTGAAGAAGCAGAAAAGTTAATCGATTTTGCTTTAACCGTAAAAGGAATCAATAAAGCTGAGATTTTAATTAAGAAAATCCAACTTCACGAAATCAAAAGAGAATTAAAAGAAGCAAAAAAACTTTTAAAAGAACTGAAGTTAACAGTTGTCAATAATGAGTTCAATTATTATTTGGAGGAAGCTAAAACAAGAATTAAAGAAAAATTGGAACTTCTAAAACCTAAAAAGAAAAAAGAAACGAAATCTAAGAAAAACAAGAAAAAGAAAGGATGCTAATAGGCATCCTTTTTTTGTAGAAAAATAAAATTCAGTTACATTTGATACCAACGACTCATTTTTAATATGGATACACAAGTAATAGAAAATTTTTGGAACAGAGTAAGAAATAGTAGTACCACTATGGAAACCACTTGGAATCAAGAAACAGCGCACTTGTATCAGTTGGGAATAAGTATGGAAGAAACCTTGCATTATCTTCATGAAGAAAAGCCAACTTTCACTGAATTTAAAAATTGGATTCAACAGAAAGAAAAAAAATAGAGACTAAAACAGATGTAATAGCAGATGTTCTTACGAAAGAAGATTTAGACTTTTGGAATGCTAATGGCTACATAGTGGTGAAAAACGCAATTCCTGAAGAAGATTGTTTGGCAACACAAAAGGCAATTTGGCAATTTTTAGAAAAAGATTCCGAAGATGTTACAACATGGTATAAATCACATAAAGAACAAAAAGGATTGATGGTAAACTTTTTTAATCATCCAACCTTAGAGAAAAACCGAGCCTCTTTAAAAATTCAAAAGGCATATGAGCAATTGTATGGAACGAATGAAATTTATAAAACGATAGACAAAGTCAGTTTCAATCCACCAATCACAACAGGTTATAACTTTTTAGGAAGTAAATTACATTGGGATGTAAGTTTAAAGCAACCTATTCCCTTTCGTTTGCAAGGATTATTGTACCTGTCAGATTGCAATGATAAAGAAGGTGCTTTTCATTGTGTTCCAGGTTTTCATCATCAAATTGAGAATTGGATGAAGTCCTTACAGCCTAATGAGAATCCTAGAGAAGTAGCTTTAGAGACATTAATTCCTAAACCCATAACTGGAAAAGCTGGAGATTTTATTATTTGGCATCAAGCCTTACCACACTGTGCTTCGCCTAATACAGGAAGTAAACCACGTTTAGTGCAATACCTCACTTATTTCCCTATAAATTATAAAGAAACATCAGAGTGGATTTAAATAGTTATAATAAGATTTAATTCTTGTTTATTAATGATTTATTAATAAAAAGTTAAACTTATTAACAAAAATTCTTAATAAAAAAATAAAAGACATTATTGTTTCGTTATTATAAAAAGATATTTTTGCCCTCACAAACAACAACTATAAAAAAAACAATTATGAAAAAGTTAAATTAAGTCTATTTATGGCTATTCTTGTTTCGTCTTCTATGGTAGCTCAAGAGCAAGCTTCTAATGATGTAAGTAAACCGAGTATTAAAAAATCTAAATCGAATGTTACTGTTTCTTCTAAAGTTAAAAGCGAGAAAGTAATTAACATGTATCCAAATCCTGCAAACGACATAGTAACGCTTCAAGGTGTAAAAGAAGATGATCAGATTGTCATTTCAGATGTTAAAGGAAAAAAAATGATTGAATTAAAAGCAAAAGCTCAAGAGGAAATCATTTTAATTGAATCTTTACCAGCTGGAATTTATTTGCTTTCCATAAATGGGGAAAATAGGAAACTAGTAGTACAATAAAAAAAAATGAGGCTGTTAATTTTAACAGACTCATTTTTTTTATCGTTTCAAAGTAAAATGACCTTTATATTCTTTTCCGTTTTCTCTAGTTACCGTAAACCAATAATCCGTTGAAAAAGCTTCTTTGCCTAAATAAGTACCATCCCAACCTTCTGAGTTTGTACTTAATTGTTTTATAAATTTACCATAACGGTCAAATATTTTAATCGTTATATTTGGTTCATTTTCAGAGAATTTAATTTTCCAAAAATCATTATAACCATCACCATTTGGTGTAAAAAACTTGGGATACATTAATAAGTAAACTTCATCTTTTACTTCACCACAACCATTTTTATCATTTACATAAACGGTATATTCACCACTTCCTAGACCATTAAAAATAGGACTGTCTTGATAATTTATCCCATCTATAGAATATTCATAATTACCATCACTGTTAGCATTTACTAAAACGGTTATAGTATTCTCATTATCTGTCCAATCTGAACTTATAATTTGAGAAATAGTTGCAATATTAGAATTTACAACAGTAAAATTTTTAGATGTAGAACAAGTCAGATTGCCATGATATTCAGAAACCGTTACCGAATAATTCCCAGCTTGAAAAACAGTAATAGATGGAGTCGTTGCTCCTGTTGACCAAAAGTAAGTATCAAAACCATTTCCAGCAGAAATAGTAATAGATGCACCTTCACAAATTGGCATTATGTCATTTATAGCTAAGAAAGGCTTGCTATATAAGGTAAGATCCAGTTCGACAACTTGATGACAAGTATTAGGAGAATCAATTCTAACATAAATAATTGAATTTCCAACGGTCAGATTATAATTATTTGCATTTGTAATTCTATCTGAAATAATGCCATTTTCAGCACCATTCAACGAATTGTAATAGCTAAAGGTATTTCCAGTTGAGGTAATTAAATTAGAATTGTAGTTAGTAAGATTTAAAATTTCAAAGCCATTATTCAAATCATCACACAAAGATTCTGAATAATCAGTAGCATTTAATGTATTGATTAAACTAATAGTTACTATAAATCTAGCAACACTTTCACAACCATTAACCGTTTGAGAAGCATAATAAGTTGTTCCATCTACCAAAGTTGTTGTATTTGGTAAAACCAAATTCCCATTTGCACTGTCATACCAAATTATATTTGTACCATTACTAACAATCTCATTTAAAGTCGCATTAGCAGTACTACAAAAACTTTGACTTGTATTTCCTGTTGGAGCAGGTGTATTTTGAATAGTTACACTAACAGGAACTCGATCACTTTCACAACCATTTATAGTCTGACTAGCATAATAAGTCACTCCATTTTGTAATGGAGTAGTTGTAGGTAAAACATTTCCATTAGTTGGAGCATTGTACCAAATAATATTTTGTCCTGTAATTAGAATGTCGTTAAGTGTAGGACTTTGTCCAGGACAGAAATAAAAATTTTGATTTGTTACTGGAACAGGTGTAGCCGTGATTATTATGGATTGTGTTTGGGTGCTTACATTTCCATTGCCGTCATCATAACTCCAAGCAATTGTGTAAGTTCCAGCTGTTGAATAAGTCAGTGGATCTGTCGTAGATCCATTAATTATTCCAGCACAATTATCATTAGCTGTTGGAATATTAGTAATATTAGTGTTACAATCTCCATTAATTGTTGGTAGATTTTTTATCGAGGGAATTGGTAATTCACTGTCTCCAACAGAAACATTTAATTCATAATTTTTTATAAATCCACAATTATTGCTAATAATTAAGTTATATATACCGCTATTTAAGTTTGTAGAATTAGTGACAACTGGATTTTGTAAATTACTTGAAAAACTATTTGGACCTGTCCATTGATAATTAAAACCACTTGGTCCTGTGAAAATAATATCACTACCCGCGCACAAAGGTGAATTTACATTTGGATTTTGAGTAATAATATAGTCAGATGAATCTTCAAAAGTCATTAAAAAATAAGCTGTTGAACTTGTAAATGTTTGTTGATAGGAATTCGAGTCTGTAATTGAATTATTATTAATATTTAATGTTGACCCTGCTAATGAAATTTTTGAATTATTAATGCAGATTTTAGATTCAGAGTACTGATCAAATCCTCCTACAAAAGTACCCCATATAAAATTTCCAGAACTTGAAAATTTCCCTATATAACCTTCCGCAGATCCAGAAGAATCATATGAGCAATTATTTGTTAAAGAAGCATTTGATGAGCCACTATTGCTTCCAGTTGCTCCTATGTAAATATTGTCTGAAGATTGTTTTATGGAGTACAATTTTACACCAGAGCCTAAAAATGTTCCCCATATTTTTTCTCCAAGACTATTAAATTTGACCAAAAAGCCAGTTTCTTCATTTTGATTAAAATCATCAAAACTAGCTAAAGAAGCAATGTCGTTAGAACTATTAGTATCACCTCCAAAATAAATATTATCATTTATGTCGGTTTCTATAGCTCTAATTTTATCAATCCCTTCACCTCCATAATAGGAACTCCATTCTCTATTTCCATTTAGTGAAAATTTATAAATAATACCATCAATGTAAGAAGTGGTAGTAACTTGGTGAGCTCCTGAAGTTGCTATATTTGAACTGTTTAAAGTATAGCCGGCAGTAACTATAAAATTATTAGTCACTTTTATTGTTTTAAGTTCGTCATTTGAATCTCCTCCACAATAAGTACTCCAAATAATTTGTCCATTTGATGAAAATTTAGCAATTAAACCGTCAAATGAACCATTAGAAATTGTACCAACAGTATTTAATAAAGTTTGAAAATTATTATTAATAGATATGTTGTTGTAACTTCTAGTTGTTCCAACTATATATGCGTTATTTGAAGAATCAACATCAATATCAAAGGAATAATCATCAGCCTCACCTCCAAAATATGATCCCCAAACTAAAATTCCATTAGAATTAAATTTTGCAATAAATGCGTCCGCAAATCCTGATAAATTTTGTTTAAAAGTACCTGTTGTACTTATATTAGTCGCGCTATAGGTTTCACCAGTAACAAGAATGTTATTTTGATAATCCACTTTGACCCCGTTTATCTTATCAATTGAATTACCGCCATAAAATGTTCCCCAAACTCTATTTCCAGTAACATTAAATTTAGCGATGTAGCCATCTAATGACTCTATACTTGAGGTTCCTTGATGTGTTCCGAATGAAGCAAAAGTAGATGAAAGACTACTAGTAGATCCCACTAAAATTAAATTACCATTTGTGTCTGAATCTAAATCCCCTTTAAACGTACTATAACTATTATCTAATCCTCCATAATAAGTCCCCCAAAGCCTCACAGGAACAGGATCAATAACAATAGTTTTGTTTGATGAGTTAACTTCTCCATCAAAACCGTAAACATTCTTCTTAATTTTTTTATAATTTACCGAAATTTCTTCTTTTGAAGTGCCATTTTCAACCCAACTCAAAGGCAACATTTCTTCCATTTGCCCAAAACGAAGGTTCATTTTAATTTTGTTGTCAACCAATTCAGTTTTACCACCATTGAACTTTAATTGAATATCTGAAACTTTTCCTCCTGGTTTCACTATGAAATTATATTCCACCACCTTTGTTGTATCTTTTGGAATAAAGAATACAACATCAATATTATTGTAAATGTTTTGATACGTTATTTTCTGAAATTTATGCACATTTGTAATCCCATCAGGTGCATGAGCTACATTGTAATAATTATCATAATCTGAAGATTTTTCTTCTGAAATTAACTTTACAGTTTTATTAGTATTCAAAAATCAATATCTATTCTGTGAAAATTATATTTTAATGAGTAATCAGGAGTTTTTATGTCAGTATCAAAACTTGGATTAGAACCATTAAATTCTTTATCTTTTTTAGTTAATGGTATTCGCTCTGTTTCATACACATCATAAGAAAAACCATTGGCTCTCAATTGAACATTTAATCCAGTAGTATTGAGTAAATATTTTACCTCTAAATTTTCTTTTCCTTTTTGGTCAACAATTTGTCCTTTGTTTTCAATAAAACCAATAGATGTAGTTTGCTTTTGGGCAAAAAGAACAATTGTACTAACCAAAAACAATAAAACGTAAAATTGCCTCATATTCAAATCATAAAATTAATCCCGCAAAAATACTACTAAAACCAATACATTGTACTGCCAAAAATAAAATTAAACAAAAAGAAATAACCCATAATAACCTATATTAATTAAAAGTATTCTTTACATCTTGAGAATTATTTTGTATATCTTGTTGCTTTATTTTAGATATTTACTACTTTATTTAGTGTACTTGTTACTTTATTTTTAATATTTAGTAATTCATTATTATAACTTACTATTTTAGTATCGATATATATTAAATTATTAGAATAATTTATTAAATATTATATGGTATATGATACTTAATTATTGAATCTTACTACTTTATTTCTATATCTTAATACTTACTACTCAAATCTTAATGATTCACTAATATATCGTTATTACTTTTTTCGCTATTTTTGAAATAAAAACAACATGATATACTTTAATTTCGCTCGCATCTTTAGATTAAAAGGAATAGTAAGACCTTTTACTTATTTAACAAATAACGGTTACTCTGCGGGTTATGCAACCAAGCTTACAAACAACAGGGTACAAGAAATAAATCTGGAGCGACTAGAAAAATTTTGCCGAGATTTTAATTGTACTCCAAACGATATTCTAGATTTTAGACCCTATCAAAATGATAGTATTCCAAAGGATCACGCATTACATTCACTAACTAAAAAAGAACTGGATAACGAATTTATTAGTAAAATAAATGCTTTGCCAGCAGATAAAATCCAACAAATACACAATATTCTAAAAGAGATGGAGTAATTTTGTCCTCATTTTAATTTACAATGAAAGACATTCTATTAATCACACCTCCTTTTACACAACTGAATACTCCGTATCCAGCAACAGCTTATATAAAAGGTTTTTTGAATACCAAAAATATTTCAGCGTTCCAAATGGATTTAGGAATCGAAGTGATACTAGAATTGTTTTCCAAACAAGGATTAACCAATCTTTTTTGTCAGACTGAGCCTGTCGAAGTCATTCTTCAAGCATCGGAAAACGCACAACGCATCTACACCCTTAAAAACGAATATATAAAAACAATCGATTCAGTAATTGCTTTTTTGCAAGGCAAGAATCCTTCGTTAGCTAGACAAATTTGTAGTGGAAACTTTCTACCAGAAGCTTCTCGGTTTGATTCCTATAATGAGGATCCCGAAGCTACGGCATATGCTTTTGGAACTATGGGAATGCAAGATAAAGCCAAACATTTAGCAACATTGTATCTAGAAGATATTTCCGATTTTATTGTGGAATGTATTGACGCTAATTTCGGTTTTAGTCGCTATGC
>JAAURU010000058.1 GCA_012032075.1 Flavobacterium sp. | reverse complement strand
AGACAACACAACACCAGAATATATTAAGAAGGTATTAAAAAACATGTCATAAAGGTTGGTTAGAAAATAACGACTCACAGATTAGACATTTATGAGGAAAAACTTGCTAAAACTCAATTTCTAGAACAGTTTGAAAATTTATATTTGAATGATAATTCGGAAACTTCAGCTTTAAACGAATTACCTACAGCTTATGATTATATTAGACTAGGTCATCCTTTATCTTGTGTACTGGAATGGGGAATTGCAAAATTAAATAATGTAAATCCAGAAAATGTAATTAGTTTTTCTTCTCAAACTGTTCCAATTTTAGCTGTTTTGAGAAAAAATTTATTTGAAAATAAAAAAACCCAGATCCTTTATACTGGAGAATTACCAAAATCGTTTAATGCAGAACTAATAAAAAAGGTTTATGGTTATCAGTTTGAATTACTAAAAATTGAGGAAACAACAAACCTTCCCGAATTTAATGGTTCCACTATTTTTATTTCTCAACAAAATGAGATTTCTAAAACTAATCTTACTCAAAAAATAGACTTCTACATTAACCTTTATAACAATCTAGGAAGTGTTTTATTGGTAAACGGAACAAACAACAAAAGTTATATTTCAGAAATTCAACATGTGCGAAGAAGAGAAACTATTGCAATGACTCCTTCATATTGTTTTATTGCGTTGACATCTTTGGCATACCAAACTCCTTTCGAATTTTACAATAGTAATATTACAGTTAATAAAGAAAATGTATTAAAAGAAATCACAACCATTACTGGAACTTCTATAAAACCATTAGTTGGTTCAAGTGGATTGTCTGTTCAGTATGCTATAATGATGGGACTTATTGACTATGCACAAGAAAATTACAAAGGAAAAGCTATTAAATTTATTGTCCCACCTAATTGTTATGGTGGTACAAATGATCAAGCCAGAAGAGTTGCTGCTTGTTTAGCTAATGTTGAAGTGGTTGATTTACCTGTAGATGGTGGTAATGACATGGTTCAAAGTATAGCTATTGTTTTAGATAAAATTGCCAAAGAAGATGCAATTCCTTATATCATTGCAGAAATCCCAACAAATCCTAGAGTTGAAGTTCCTAATTTGATTTTATTAAAAGACACATTAAGTAAAGTACGCAAAACTACTAATGGTGAAATTGCCATAGATCCAGTTTTTATTTTAGACCAAACTTTTTGTCCAAATGTGCTTTTTTTAGGAGATGGTCAAATCTTATCAACCGTTAGAGCAATTTCTTATGCTAGTGGTTCGAAATTTCCAAGTGGTGGAAAATGTACCGCTGGATATTGCGTTGGAAATAAAAAAACGGAAGATTTGATGCAAAAAATAGCACAGCATTTGAATCTTTGTGATAATGAAGCTACTGATTTCCAATATGAAATATTAGCCCAACAGTTACCTTCAATGAATCAAAGAATAGTTGATGCTTATAAAAACACACGCGAATTTGTAAATTTCATTCATGAAGTTTTACCAGAAGCAAAAATCAATTTTGTTTCTGATGAATTAGCAAATCAAGGGTTTACTCCTTCTGTTTTTTCATTAGATCTTCCTACAAAAGGAAAAACACACGAAGAAAGAGAAACCTACAAGAGAGCTTTAAATTTAAAGTTAATAAATTTAATGATTACCAAAATTCCAAACGAAAGTAAATTCTGCGTTAGTTATGGACAGTTAAAAGGATGTTATTGGACAATACCTGCTACTTCAACACAAGGTACAACAAAAGAAGGAGACAAAGATTATATTGTTCGCACTTCACTTTCACCAAAAATGGATCTTGAACTTCACAAAAAAATGTTTTTAGATTTTGTTAAAATGATTTAAAACAAGTTTATTTGTAGTTGCAATGGTTCCAAAAAATGAAAAAAAACAAGCATTTATTCTCTTTTTTCTTAAATTCAATTTAGTCATCTTATTTTTGTTTTCGTCTTCGTTCGGATAAAGATTCATTGGAGACAGTACTATTCTTTTCAAGTTGCTATAAATGCTCCACATGATATTAATGAATTTGAAAAAACTGAATTTAAGTCTCTTGATAATTTAAATCTTGGTTTTTTCAAAGGTAAAGTCTGGATAAAGCTAGAAATAAAGAATAATGAAAAAGAGAACAAATCTTATATGTTTATTAGTAATGACAGATTTAATAGAAATTATTTTTTTTACAAATTAGACACAGTCGATAATTCACTAAAATTAATTAATCATATAAAAGATATTTCAAAACAAGATCATAGAACATTTAATAATCCAAACCCTAATCTAAAGATAGATTTAGAACCAAATGAACAAGCAACTTATTTAATAACATCATCAAGCGATGGAAGAACAAAAGATGCAACTCCTAAAATAATGGCCTTGGAGGACTATCTTAATTTTGTAAATGATAATAACATTTGGAATATTATTTTTTATGGCATAATCTTTTGTTTATTACTTATTAACTTCTACCAATGGAATATTTATAAGCAAAAAATTTATTTTATTACATTTTTACATAACATCAACTGTACTTGTATATTTAGGAATAGAAGGTTATTTGTTTAATTTAAGGCTAAAACACATTATAATTGATCATTTTGTATTTGTGTGTGTTAAATTGTGGGCGTTATCTTTAATTATGTATACTTCTAAGTTTTTAGAAATCAATACAGTAGCTCCTAAATATTATAGATTCACCAAGAAAGTTTTAGTTATAGTTTTGGGAGGTACTTTAATTTACCAATTCTTTTTCTACAATTCATCCATTCAGCATTTACACTATTTTGAAAACGTACTCTCCTTTCTTTGGTTATTTTTAATAATTGGAATTTTGATTTTTTCTGGAAAAACCAAACGACTAGAATTAAAATATTACCTAATTCCTTTAGCTTGTTTTATCCTTTTTACAGCGATTGGATTAATTGACGTTCATTTTCAGTTTTTACCAGGCAATGCTTTTACTTATGTTAAAATAGGAGCTATAGTTGAGCTTTCTGGTTTTACTTATTTTATGAAAGTATTAATCAAAAAGAAACTAAGCAAAACAGAACAGTTAGAAAATGAGCTTCAAGAAAATAGAAAAAAACTGATTTTAACTTCAAAAGAACTAAAAGAAAAAGAGCGTCTTTTATCTAGCAAGACTAGTATTGAAAAAACAGATTTAATCAGCATATTTAAGTTACTTGAAAATTCCCTTTCTACAGATAAAGAATGGAACGAATTTAAATTAAACTTCAAGGAATTAAACTCAGAATTTCTTAATCAACTTTTAGCTGATTATCCAGATTTATCTAAATCGGAAATCCGATTATTAACCTTAATTAAAATTGGCTATTCCCAAAAAAGAAATAGCCAACATTTTGAATATTGCTCCCGATAGCGTAAAAAAAGCTAAAAACAGAGTTAGAAAAAAACTAAATATTCCCGAATCTATACACTTAGACGAATTCTTATTGAAATTTTAATTCACTAGAACTTATAAAAAACCACTGTAAATCAATATTATAATATATTGTCATCCCTTTTGTACCCCTAAATTTTTAGATAAATTAAACTGTAATTACTAAGTTTGATTTGTTTGTTGTTATTACTAAAATAATTAGGTTTAGTACTTAATACCAAAACCTTTATACTTTTCACTTATTACTTTAATTTAAAATTAAATGCAAAAAAATATGATTTATAAGGTAACAAATTAATTAGTCAGTTGATATACAATAGAAGTACAAAATGAAGGTTTCCAAAAAGCCAATTTTTAGAATAGGAAAAATAATTTAAAAATGAAAAACACATTAAAATTAATAATCCACAATTCAACAACCATATATGTTAAATATAGTAAAATCTAAAAATTGAAATACATAATTAGCATTGAACAAGAAAATCAAAAAAATACTCTTAGTTAGTCTCTAAATTTATTAGTAGAATTAATAAAAATGGATTATTAAAAACAATATTATATTAAACTTTAAAAACCAAAATTATGAGAAACAATTACTTATTATAATGACGTTATTTATAGCTGTTATAGGGTACTCCCAAACGTTTACAGAAAATTTCATTACATATTCTGTTACTTCAGGTAATACTGTCACTGTTACTAACTATAATATAGCTGGTGGCACTAATGTTGTAATACCAGCTTCAGTTACACAAACCGCTACATCAAAAATGTCATCATCTAAGAGTGCTAATAATCTTATGGCTACCTACAATGTTACAGGTATTGCTCAAAATGCTTTTTTTTCCAAAGGCATAACTAGTGTTGTAATTCCAAATAGTGTTTTGACAATAGGGAGTCAAGCATTTGCAGTTAATTTTTTATCAAGTGCAGTTATAGGTAATGGTGTTACAACCATTGGTTTTAGTGCTTTTTTCAATAATAATTTAACAAGTATCACAATTCCAAATAGTGTTACAACTATTGATGGTCGTGCATTTGATGACAACCTCTTAACAAATGTTATTATTGGGAACAGTGTTACAAGTATAGGCATAAATGCTTTTAGAGACAATCTATTAACCTGTGTTTCGTCTTTAGCTACTATACCTCCAACTGTTACAACGGGTGCAAATGATTCTTTTGGAACTAATCGTAGCAATATAAATTTAACCGTACCTACAGGGTCAGGAACTAATTACGCTACAGCACAATGGACTGGTTTTAGTACTGTTACTGAGGTATCTGGAAATACTTTTATTGCAAATAATATTACCTATCAAATCACCTCTACTGTTAACAATACCGTAACAGCAACAAATTATGATACAGCGGGTGGATCAGTAGTTAATATTCCTTCTACAGTTACTAGTGCATGTATTAATTACAGTGTTACTGTAATTGGAAATGGTGCTTTTGAAAGCAATAGTTTAACTAGTGTAACTATTCCAAATAGTGTTACAACAATAAATGCTCAAGCTTTTTTTAATAATAATTTAACCTCAATTACAATACCCAATAGTGTTACTACAATTGCCCATAATGCTTTTGGTTTTAATGATTTAACCAGTGTTACACTTTCTAATAATCTTATTACTATAGCTACAGAAGTTTTTAGAAACAATGATATAACGAGTATAATAATACCTGATAGTGTTACCAGTATTGGTAATGGTGCTTTTGTGCAAAATAATAATATGCAGACATTAGTATTAGGAAATAGCATAGAAACCATTGGTAATTTTGCATTTCGTTTTAATAATTTAAATAGTGTTACTATACCAGATAGCGTTACTAGTATAGGGGAATATGCTTTTGGTGAAAACAATATATTTACTTTAAATTTAGGTAATGGTGTTGAAACTATTGGGAATAGAGCCTTTATTAATAATCCTATAGAGAATGTTATTATACCAAATAGTGTGCTAACTATTGGTGAAAGTGCTTTCTTTTCTAATAGTAATAACAGAAATAATATAGTTCTTGGAAATAGCCTTATTAGCATTGGTGATGGAGCTTTCATAAGTGGAACTGCAAGCCCTATTACAAGTATTACAATACCTGCAAGTGTTACTCAAATTGGGTTAAACACTTTTCAAATTGCCTCTTTAACAGATGTAACTTCACTAGCAACAATGCCAGCTACTATAGTTACAGGTGGCAATGATACTTTTGGTGTTCGTGCTAATATTCATTTACACATACCAGCTGGTACTATGGGAGTTTATGTCACTGATTCAGGAGCTTTATGGACAGGTTTTAATCCAGTTACAGAAGATGCATTGCTAAACACAACAGTTTTTGATTTAAATAATGAAGTTTCAATTATAACAACTTCGGATAATATAAAAGTAATTGCTTCTAACAACTTAAGACTAGAAAACTATACTATTTACAATATCTCTGGATCTAAAATCGCTTCAGGTATTGAAAATGAAATGCCAACAAGCACATTAGCTTCTGGTATTTATATTTTAAAACTCGATTTGATAAAGGAACTGTTGTAAAAAAGTTTGTAAAATAATGTAAATGCTGCATAAGAAAAAGAGTGTTTTAAATTGGTAATAATAATTGGCATTTAATATTTAATCTTAAAAACACTCAAATTCTTATATGTAGAGCTGCTGCACAATTCTTCATTAAATCGTATCATTTCAACAAGAATTTACTAAAAAACGAAAAATTACCCAAGGTTACTAGGTGCTAAGTTTAAAAAGCAAAAAAATATGAATTAAAGGGTAACAAGTTAATAAACTAGATGATATATAGATGATTTGCAAAATGTCGGTTTTAGAAAAAAAATGAAAACTCAAAAAATGAAAAATACAACTACAATATTAGTACTATTTATAATGTTCAAAGGAATGGCACAAAATGTTAATATCCCAGACGTTAATTTCAAGGCCTATCTTGTTGGGAATCCATCGATAAATACAAACGGTGATGCAGAAATTCAAGTTACAGAAGCTACAGCTTTTACAGGGCATATTAATTGTCCTAATTTAGGTATTAGTAGTTTAGTAGGGATAGAAGAGTTTACTAACTTTACTCAACTAAGTGCATGGAGTAATCAAATTACATTTGCTAATTTGAGCGCAAACACTTCATTAAACTTTATTAGATTAGAAAATAATTTATTGACAAACCTTATCTTGAATAGAACAAATTCTGTCTTAGATTATCTAAATCTTACTATAAATCAATTAACTAGTTTTAATGCTAGTGAGCATCCTTTATTAGAAACATTTTTAATTCGTTTTAATCAACTATCTAGCATAGATGTTACTCAAAATCCATTGCTTAGATATTTTGGCTGTGGATCTAATCTTCTTACAAGTGTAAATGTAACTCAGAATCCTGAATTAGAATATTTATTTTGTGATAACAATCAAATATCAAGTTTAAATTTGAGTCAGAATCCTGATTTGTATTATTTGAGTTGTACAAGTAATCAATTGACTACTTTAGATTTTAGTATGAATCCATTATTAAATGAAGTAGTTTGCTGGAATAATCAATTAACAAGTATTAATACTACTCAAAATACGGTTTTAACTAAAATTAACTGCGATACGAATCAGCTTACTAGTGTTGACTTTAGCCAAAACACCGCTTTAATAGAATTGTTCTGTGCTGTGAATCAAATCACAACTTTGGATGTAACTTCAAATACCGCATTAACTATGTTTGGTTGTTATAACAATCAATTGACTAGTTTGAATGTTCAAAATGGTGCCAATACTAATTTGACCTACTATAATTCTGATTTCAATCCAAACTTAAGCTGTATTTTAGTGGATGATGCTACTTATAGCTCAGCAAATTGGTTAGGTGTTGATCCAGCATCTACTTTTGCAAATAACATTGCCGGATGCAATACTTTATCGACAAACTCTATTGAATTAGAAACTCTATTCAAAATTATTGCTACTGAAAATACTATTAAAATTCTTACAAATTATGAGATACAACTAAAAACCTACGAGGTCTATGCTCTTACAGGAGCTAAAGTTGGATCAGGTACTACAACTGAAATATCTATAAACACTTTAGCAAAGGGTATTTATATTTTAAAACTCGATTTTGATAAAGGAACTGTTATCAAAAAATTTATTAAATAATATACAATTAACTAATGGAAAACCTAATTCAAATTAAAAAGTGATTTAAACTCTTTAGATAAACTACATAATTTCCTAAATAAATAATACCTCAACTTATAAATGTTCTAAAGAGTATGATATTTGGGAAATGAGAACCAGTTCAAATGGACAAATGGAGCAATGTTTAGTTGTTAAGAAAAATGGAATGCATGCTGTAAAAGTATTTTTTGTAAATGAAAATACAGTTAAAATAAACTATATCATTCCAAATAAAATAATGCATGCTTATTTTGGCAAAAGTGTAAAAGCTCATCAAAACATAATTGAAATTGTTGCTGGTGTAATTAAGCAAGCTATATTAAAAGGACCACAACAAAAAGCATTTGATGAATTAGAAGCAACAGTTAAAAAAGCAACTGTTTAAAAAAAATGACTGACTTTTTTTTATATATTATACACAAATACAAGTTATGTTAAAGCTAAGACTAAAATCGATAATATTAGTACAATTACTGCCAATAATTACTTTAGCACAAATAAAAATTACTGAAGGATTTTCAGAAGTATCTGAAAGTCCTTCTAATGGAAATAAATAGAGAAAATACTTTTAATTTTTGATGCTGATACAATTGCTGATTCTGTTGTTTTGGTCGAAAACACATCAGAATTTTCAAAGTACAAATTACTTTTATTTTTATCAAGTCAAGAAAAAACTTTCGAAATAGATTTAATAAGTTTAAATGAATTTAATATTTTCCAGTTCCAATAAAATCAAGAAAGAATGTTATTGAATTTGGATATCATGAAGAAGGATTAGCAACTGTTGGAAGATTTATAAAATTAAGACTCAATGCTATAAAAAACCAAATCCAAGTTATTAGCTATGATATTGAATATAAACGCCTCCAAGAAAATATATTAACAAATCCTATAATTTAGCAACTGGAAAATACATGGTAAAAAGAACGAATTACAACCAAAAAAATAAAACAACTATTCAAAAGTTTTCAGGAGAAAATGATTATTTTAAAAATAAAGTTTTTATTCAAAATCTAAATCAACAGATGATAGTAAATTTAGATAATGTTGGCAGTAATCATGAATAAAATATATCGTAATGGAAATACTACTGATACTCCTTTTATTGTTTTTTCTGATTATATTTTTGTATCTCATTTTCAAGTTTAGAAAATGGATTTTAGGTAATAAAACAAGAATAAAGTGGACTGTTTCTTTAATTGGTGTATTTATTTTATCAATACTTATTAATAAAGTATTTTTTATAAAATGGAATTTATTCAATCCAAAGTAATTCCTAATTTATACTTAGTCAAAAATCCAATTAAAAATAAAGATTCTTTACAAAACGACATAAAAAAAGTGGTGCTGGATAAAGTAAACAGTCAAATTGCAAACCAAATTGACAATACAAAAAAATAATCCCAAATGATTCAACTTTAGCTTTACAATATAGTATTGATTTTTACGAATATTACAAAGGTTCTATATTTATTCCTTTTGGTGATGCCGGAACTTATTATTTTATTGAAAATGAAGAAGATACAGAAGGATTTAATGTTGAAGTTTTAGACATGTATCCTAAATATCATATAGCAAAATTTAATTTGAAGTTTTGTGAAAATGACACCCTAAGTTATTTGGGAACAATAGATTTTTATGAAAATTGTAAAATCATAAAAACCGATACTTTAATTAAACTTTGTAAACAATAAAAATAGAATAAAAAAGCTCTCCTTTCATCAATTTGAACGAAGAGCTTTTCTTATTTAAGAATTATTTTTTCTCCAAAAAACTCCAAACCTTAATACAATGTTAAATTTATGTAAAACTTTGGAAACTTTTTTGTATTAAAAGTTTCCTACTTACATTTGCACTGAAATTTAATACAAATCCCCAAACGTATAAAATAATTATATGAAAGACCAAATTTTAGAAAAAGCAACTGATATGTTCCTTACACATGGTTTCAAAAGTGTAACGATGGATGACATTGCTTCAGAAATGGGGATTTCTAAAAAAACCATTTACCAACATTTTTCTAACAAAGACACTTTGGTGAAAGCCACAACATTAAATTTATTTGAAAAGATTTCTTGTGGCATTGATGAAATAATTTTAGCTGATAAAAATCCAATCGAAGAACTTTTTGCTATTAAAGACTTTGTAATGAAAAATTTAAAAGATGAAAGTGCTTCTCCTATTTACCAATTGCAAAAATATTATCCAAAAGTACATAAATCGTTAATGATAAAACAATTTGACAAAATGGGTAGTTGTGTAATTGATAATTTAGAAAAAGGAATTCAACTAGGTTTATTTCGAAAAGAATTAAATAAAGAATTAACCGCTCGATTTTATTTTGCTGGTATGACAAGCATAAAAGATGCTGATTTATTTAATCCTGAACAATTTAGCTCAAAAGAAGTACAAGTAAATTATTTAGAATATCATCTACGCGCAATTTGTACACCAAAAGGAACAGAATATTTAACTAAAATAATAACTAATAACTAAAAAATGAAACATAAAATTGTAATGCTCTTATTACTCTTTGTAAGTTTTGTAAAGGCTCAAGAAGAAAAGAAAAATTATTCTTTTTCACTTCAAGAAGCAATTGATTTTGCTATTCAAAACAACTACAAAGCCATTAATGCAGGTAAGGATATTGAATCTGCAAAACAAAAAAAATGGGAAACAACCGCAAGTGGTTTACCTCAAATTAATGCAGGTTTAGATTATTTTAGAAACTTTGTATTTACTCAACAAGGTATTTCTGGAAATGCATTTGATCCAAATGGTGACCCAAATGCTGTTTCAACGATTGCCTTTGGAACAAAAAATAGTATGAATGCAAGAGCTACTTTGAGTCAATTAATATTTGACGGTTCATACATTGTAGCCTTACAAGCATCTAAAACCTATATTCAATATTTCAAAAATAATAAAATTAAAACAGATAATGAGGTAAAAGAAATAGTTACAAGTTATTATGGGAATGTTTTATTAGCTAAAGAGAATATAAATATTTTAGAAAAAAATAAAGCAACTCTAGAAAAAAATCTTTTTGAAGCTGAACAAACTTTTAAAAATGGTTTAATTGAAGAAGAAAGTGTTGAACAACTACAAATTACATTAGGTTCGGTTAATAGTAATCTAAATAACGTTACTAGGCTTGTAGATATTTCTTCAAAAATGTTAAAAATTAGTTTAGGCTTAGATATTGATGACAAATTAACGCTAACTGAAAATCTAGACAATTTAATAGAGAAAAAATTAACATTAGACTTTAATGAGTCATTTGATGTAAACACAAATATTGATTATCAACTTGCTGACAATTTCAAAGAGCAAAGAAGACTAGAATATAAGCTTCAAAAAGCGGCTTATTTACCTTCTTTGGCTGCTAACGTAAACTTTGGCTACAATGCATTTAGTAATCAATTTACTTTTGCTAACCAAGATCAAAAATGGAATAACTTTTCAAATTTAGGTGTGAGTTTAAATGTTCCAATTTTTAGTAGTTTTGGGAGAACTGCAAAAGCACAACAAGCTAAATTAGCCTATCAACAAGCGCAAACACAACTTACTGAAGCAGGACAAATGATTAAACTACAGTTCGAATCAGCAAGAAGTGATTATGAATACAGTATAGAGCAATATGCTACTTCAAAATCTAATTTAAAATTAGCAGAACGAATTGAAAATAAGCAACAAATAAAATTCAAAGAAGGACTTTCTTCTAGCTTTGAATTTACCGATGCACAACGTCAATTATACACTGCGCAACAAAATTACTTACAAGCAATGATTGATGTAATCAACAAAAAAACAACTTTAGACAAAATAACTAACAAATAATCAACTCATAAGATGAAAAAAATTTATATAAATATAATAGCATTATTAGTACTGTTTTCTTGCGGAAAAAAAGAAGACAATCAATCGATAGATAGTTTAATTGAAGCTAAAAATGTAAAAGAATTACAAGTAAAAAAAGCTTTAATACAAAAAGATATTGCTAAAATAGATGAGGCACTTTCTAAATTAGATATAAAAGTGAACGAAGCATTAGTATCTGTAATTAAAATTAACGACACTTTATTTAATCATTATGTTGAAGTTCAAGGTAATGTTGCAACAAACGAGAATATTATAATTCAACCAGAATTTAGTGGAACTTTAACTACATTAAATGTAAAAGCTGGACAGAGAGTTTCTAAAGGGCAAATTCTAGGTAGAGTTGACGATGCAGGAATGAGCCAACAACTAGCTAGTATAGAAAATCAATATGAATTAGCAAAAACAACTTTTGAAAGACAAAAAAAATCTTTGGGATCAAAAAATAGGATCAGAAATTCAATTTTTACAAGCGCAAACACAAATGATATCGGCTCAAAAAGGAGTCAATCAAATGAGAGCACAATTGTCAAAAACAATTATTAAAGCTCCTTTTTCAGGAACTATTGATGAAGTTTTTGTTGAAAAAGGACAAGTTGTTGCACCTGGACCACAAGGATTAATGAGAATTGTAAACTTAAACAATATGTTTGTTTCTTCTTCTATTCCAGAAGGCAATATTGGTAAGGTTAAAGTAGGAACATTAGTTGATGTTGAATTAACTTCTATAGGAAAAACATATAAAGGAAAAGTAAGACAAGTTGAAAATTATATCAATCCTAGTAATAGAAGTTTTGGTATTGAAGTAAGTGTACCAAATTCAGAAAACTTATTACGACCTAACCAAGTAGCAAAACTTAAGATTATTGATTACTCAAATCCTAAAGTAATTGTTATACCTACAAATTTAATACAAGAAGATGGAGAAGGAAATAAATTTGTATTTAAAGCAATAAATGCAACAAAAAATTCTGCAACAGCAAAAAAAGTTATTGTGACTATAGGGCAATCTTCAAATAATGTAACAGAAGTTTTAAGTGGTCTTTCAAA
>JAAURU010000057.1 GCA_012032075.1 Flavobacterium sp. | reverse complement strand
AAATTTCGGTTCCAGAAATGATGATAGTTATGAAGAAGTCATTTTTACCGATATTTCAAAACGTTATTACAAAAAATGTATTGTAAAAGACGATTTGTTAGTTGGTGCTGTTTTAATGGGAGATAAAAACGAGTTTGCCGAATTCAAAACCATGATTGAAAGCAAAATCGAAATGTCCGACAAACGAAATACTTTACTAAGAGGAACTTCTAGCAACAATAAAGTCATTGGAAAATTAGTTTGTTCTTGTAGTCAAGTGGGAGAAGGAAATATTGAAGAAGCCATAACTAAAGGATGTACTAATTTTACCGAATTATGCAATACAACTGGAGCAGGTTTAGGTTGTGGAAGTTGTAAAACTCAAGTAAGAGAAATACTTTTAAAAAGCCAAAGCAACAGCATAGAAAAACGATTTAAAAATGGATACCTTATATAAAGTCATTGTGAATGGTGGAGTTTTATCTCCTAGCGAATTAAAATACATTTGTGAATCGGCAGAACAGTTAGGTTTGAAAACAATTCATTTTGGTTCAAGACAAGATATCTTGTTTCCAAAAGTAAATACTATCTTAGCATCAAATACATTTGAAAAACTGCAAATAATTACACCAAAAAGTTATGATGGAGAGAATATTATTTCTTCTTATGTTTCTTCAGATCTTTTTCCAGCAACCTCTTGGCTTACTAGCGATAGGTATTTGTATGTTTTGGAACAATTTAGACAACAACCCAAACTAAAAGTTAACATAACAGATCCTAAACAACGTTTAGTTCCATTATTCACTGGACATATCAATTTCATCGCATCAGAACACGAAGATTATTGGTATTTATACATTCGCTTACCAGATTGGGAAAAAATAGAAATGTATCCTGCATTAATTTACAGTTGGGACATTGATAAAATTGTTCGAACGATTGAAGTTATACTGAAAGAAGAACCAGAAACAATTGAAACACTGTTCGAATTAGTAAACGATGCTATACAAACAAATAATAGAACAGTTGATAAGCCTCTAGAGATTCCATTTTATCCTTTTCCATATTATGAAGGGATGAACAGAATGGGAGTAGATAAATATTGGTTAGGTTTGTATTGGAGAAACAATAAATATGACCTTACTTTTCTAAAAGCTATGTGCGATTTATGTGCAGAAGGAAAAATTGGGAAAATATCCATTACACCATGGAAATCTTTTATAGTTAAAGGGATTCCTCTACATTCCAAATTAAAATGGGAAAAGTTCTTAGGAAAAAATGG
This sequence comes from Flavobacterium sp., assembly GCA_012032075.1. Lineage (GTDB taxonomy): Bacteria > Bacteroidota > Bacteroidia > Flavobacteriales > Flavobacteriaceae > Flavobacterium. The sequence continues at coordinate 11,258 of JAAURU010000057.1, read as the reverse complement.
AATCAATGTACGTCATTCCATGCTCGAATTAAATTGGCATTTACCAGTTGCAGATAAAGAAGCACTTAAACTAAAAAAATACCTAGTATCTATTTTTGATAAAAACGATATTAGTACTTACGGATTAACTTTTGGTATAACCAATTATGCCCGTAAAGGTTATTATTTTACTTCAATAGTAATAGAAAAAAACGAACAACCAGAAGCTTTGCAAGCCGTGAACTTTAAACCAACTTACAATTTATTATACGCAAAAAATTTCGACCCAAATACAAGAGAATACATCATCCACGTTCAAGATGTAGATAAAACCGAATTACCAAGTCTATTAACCGAATTGAGTCAGTTATACTTTGAAGAATTAGGTACAGAAAAAGAAGTAGTAAAAAGTAAAGAAAACATAAAAGATAGAGTAGAAGAAGAGGTTTACCAATGCAAAGATTGCTTAACCGTTTACAACGAATTCTATGGTGATACTACTCAAAATATTCCACCAAATACCCCTTTTAAAGACCTTTCAGAAGATTATGTTTGTTCCCTTTGTGAAGCATCAAAATCTAATTTTGAAAAAAAGGTTTTAGTGAAGTGAGTTTAATACGCTTGAATTAAAACATCAGTTGGAATATTTAATACTTCGTGAAGTTTTCTAATCATTTCAAGAGATAATTTTCTTTTTCGATTTAAAATTTCACTCGCTCTGCTTTTTAATCCCATAATGTTTGCTAAATCGTTTTGGGTATAACCCATTTGTTCCATTCTGAATTTAATTGCATCAATTGGATCTGGTAAACCAATTGGAAAGTGTTCATTTTCATATTTATCTATCAAAATACCAAGTACTTCTAATTCATCTCCTTCTTGTGTTCCTTTTTTAGCATCAAAAATCACTTCAAGTCTTTCAAGCGCTTGATTATAATCGATATCATTCTTTATAGGTTTAATTTCCATTGCTCTTAAATTTCATTAGCATTAATTTTATCATATTCTGAATGTGTTCCAATAAACCGAATCCAAATCATTTGATAATCGTAATTTATTTTAACAATCAATCTATATTTGTTTCCTTTTATATTGAAAACAACTCTATTATTATTCAAAATACTTGCACTTGGATATTCTTGCTTAATTTCATTAGGATTTAACCATTCTGCTTTACTTGCTTCTTGATACCAAGACTTTAATTGCTGTTCACAATCAGTATGGATTTCCCAAAAATCTCTCAATATTTTCTTTGAAATTACTCTCAAGTATTTATTTTTATTTAACAAATATAACAAAAGTTCCCAAAACGGGAATAGTTTTTTAAATATTTTTAATAAACATCACCCACCAATACTTATCATACTTCTATTCTGATTATGCAATTCTGGTGTTTCAAGTTTTTCTATCGTATCCATTCCACCTCTCATTTTAAATTTAGCTTTTACGGCTTTTTCGATTATGGATTCAATTGGTTTTCCTTCTCTTAAAGTGGTTAATAAATCAGATTCTGTAGCTGAGAACAAACAGTTTTTTAATTGTCCATTTGCGGTGAGTCGCAATCTATTACACGAATCACAAAAAGGATTTGTAACCGAACTTATTATTCCAAAACTACCTTGATAACCTGCAATTTTATAATTTTTAGAAGTATCATTTGGAGTGTCTTGTAATTTTATTATTTCATTTTCAGCGAAAGAAAAATTTACTTTTTTCATGACTTCTTCATAAGAAACCATCTTGCTTTTATCCCATTTATTTCCGTCAAAAGGCATAAACTCTATAAAGCGAATGGCAATTGGATGTGTTTTGGTAAACTCAATAAAGTCAATAATTTCGTTCTCATTAAAATGCTTCATCAAAACCACATTTACTTTTACTGTAAAATCCTCTTTTATAAGTAGCAATAAGTTTTCATATACTTTTTCAAATAATCTCTTCGGGTAATTTGCTTAAATTTTCAGGATTTAATGAATCTAAACTAAGATTAATTTTTTGCACACCATTAACTTTCAAAACAGCAATATAGTTGTCAATTAAAATTCCGTTAGTCGTTAGCGATAATTCAATAGGTAAAGAAGCTAGTTTTTCAACAATTGTAGTAAAATCTTTTCTCACTAAAGGTTCTCCACCAGTTAATCTAATTTTATTTATGCCATTTTTTACAAAAACCGAAGCGATTTCATAAATCTCATCACTCGTCATTAGATTAATTTTTGGAGTCAACGGAATTCCATCTTCAGGCATACAATAGGAACAGCGCAAATTGCAACGTTCAATTAATGAAATGCGCAAGTAAGCATGATTTCTGCCAAAAGTATCTTGTAATATAGGAGTTGGATTTTCCATTAGTCGTGTCTTGCTCCTTTCAAAATTCTAAAAATATGTAAAACCGATGGAAAAATAGCTTCCATAGATTCTGTAGCACCATTGGTTGAACCAGGTAAAGCTAAAACCAATGTGTTTTTTATAGTGCCTGCAACACTTCTCGACAACATAGAATAAGGAGTTCTTTCTTGACCATAACTGCGAATGGCTTCTTCAATACCTGCAATTCTTCGGTCTAGTAAAGGCAATAAAGCTTCAGGAGTAACATCTCTTTTAGAAAGTCCAGTTCCACCTGTATATATAATTAAATCAACACCTTGGCTTTGGTAAAACCTAACTTTTTCCTGAATACTTTCAATTTCATCAGGAATAATAATGTAATCATTAATTTTCACAGCACATGCTTCCAGTTTTTGTATAATGTCTTTTCCAGCTTTATCTTCCTTATCTCCAGCCGAAATTGTATCTGAACAAACAATCACAACCGCTGTTAAATCCTTTCTAAAATTGTCTTTAAAATCCGATTTTCCTCCTTTTTTTCTAGTAATTTAATTTGGTGTATTTCAATACCTTTATCAATTGGTTTCAACATATCATACATATTCAAAGCTACAACACTTGCACCATGCATCGCTTCTACTTCAACACCTGTTTTATAAATGGTTTTCACAGTAAAAAGAATTGTAATTTCGAGTCCGTTAATCTCATATTCAACACTAGTAAACTCAATAGGAAGCGGATGACAATCGGGTAAAATATAAGGTGTTTTTTTACGCCTAGCAAACCAGCAGCTTTACTCATAACCAACACATTTCCTTTTGGAACCGTATTGTTTTCAATTGCCAAAATAGTTTCTGGCTTACTAACTTTTACAATAGCTTGAGCAACAGCCGTGCGTAAAGTGGTATTTTTAAAAGTGATATCAACCATATTTTTAATTTTTTAGAAGCACAAAATAATCCTTCGTCAGAAAATCTCACCTGCTATCCACTATATCTTTTCTTTTTTTTCCTTCGACAAGCTCAGGATGACAAAAAAAGAAAAGGATGTCGTTTCTATCAGGGCTATAAAAGACGTTTTATTTTTTTATACACCTTTTTTATTTTTAATTTAGAAATAACTGTTATTCTTTACTTTTAACGTTATTTTACATCAAATGTCACTTCGAGCGGAGTCGAGAAGCTATAAGTTTATTAATTTAAAATTGTCTCAACTCCGCTCAACCTGATAAACATAGATTATTAATAAAAATTAATGTTTCTAAAACTATAATCAATTTAAGTATTTACTTTCCATTGATGCGTTTCATCTTCAAAAATCTCTTTCCCAAAAACAGGCACATGAACTTTAATTTCTTCTACTATATATTCAAGTGCTTCAAAAACGACTTTTCTTCTTGGAGCAGAAACAAAAACAAACAAACATATTTCACCAACTTGTACTAGCCCTAAACTGTGATAAATATGCATGCAAGTAAGGTCATATTTAGCAAAAGTATTTTCTCTTATCTCGTCAAATTTGGCCAAAGCCATTTCTTCATAAGCAGTATAATCTATTGCTTTTACTGTTTTTTCATCAATCAAATCAGCTCTTACCTGACCTAAAAAGATATTATGCGCACCAATAGTAGTTTTACTTTGATGTTTAGCAATCGAATTTCCAATAAATTCCGAAGAAATTGGTCCTTCTATAAAAACGTTTTTTGGTTTCTTATCATTCATTTGTTAGTTGTTTTTGATTGGTTAAATAGGTTTCAATTGCCAAAGCTCCTTCTGTAAGACACAAACAGTTATTATAACCTAATTGGAGAAGTCTTAAGACAGCTTTTTTAGATCGCATTCCACTTTGGCAGAAAATAAAGTACTGTTTGTCGATTTCAATCTTATCTAAATGGTTTTCCAGTTGGCTCAAAGGAATCGAAATGACTTCAATAGCTGAAATTTTAGGTAATTCATCTCTTTCTCTAACATCAATAAACTGAATATTTTCTGAAAAAGTATATCTTTATATTAATTTCAGGTATTTTGAAGTCACAACTTTCATTGGTAAACTTTGTAGAAAAAGTTGCTTTACTATTTATAACTTTCAAAATTGCTGCTTCATTTTTATTTATTTTTAAAGTTACAGTTTCTAAGGTAAGCGCATTGAAATGTACTAATTTACCAGATGCTATTTTACCTATTCCTAATATGATTTTCAGTACTTCATTCGCTTGAAGTGTACCAATTATTCCTGGTAAAACTCCTAAAACTCCTATTTCTGTACAATTCCCAACATCATTTTTCTGTGGTTCTTTTGGGAAAAGGCAACGATAACTAGGACCATTTTCATAATTAAAAACAGAAACCTGACCTTCAAACTTATGAATTGCTCCAAAAACCATAGGCTTATTTGTTAAAATGCAAGTATCATTAATTAAATATCGGGTTGCAAAATTATCGGTGCCATCAACTATAACGTCATAGTTTTTAAATATTTCAATGGCATTTTGAGATGTTAATTTTTCAGGATAAGCTACTATTTTAATTGTGTCATTCAAATCGTCTAATCGTTTTTTAGCTACAATAGCTTTATTTTTTCCAATAGAAGAAGTGCCAAATAAAACTTGTCGTTGTAAATTGGATTCTTCTACAGTATCAAAATCAATGATTCCTATTGTGCCAATTCCAGCTGCTACTAAATATTGTAAAATAGGACAACCTAAACCACCAGCTCCAACCACTAAAATCTTAGCTTTAGAAAGTTTCTCTTGACCTGTTGAACCAATTTCAGAAAGTATAATATGTCTGCTATATCTATTCATACTTAATATTATCCACCTGCAAATGGAGGTAGAAGCGCTATTTCATTTGTTGTAATTTTGGTAGCTATTGGAACAATTTCTTTATTTTGGGCAACTTGAAAATGTTTTGTTTTTAAGTTTGGATATCTTAAAAATAAATCTTCTAAAAGTTCAGCAATGGTATTTTCGTAAAAGAGATTTGTTCTTCTTCACGTTGTGTAATTTCGGCAATGAGTCCAAAATATTTAATTACTATTTGCATGACGAATCTCTTTTAATTGTTGAGGTGTGTTAATATTCGTGGTATAAATCTCATTTTCAGCGTTTAAAATAATTGTTTTTACTTTACATGTTGCTACTGCAATTCTCAATCTTCTTTCTCCTTCGTTTAAAATTTTCAAAAATTGGTTTTCGCATCGTTTGCTATACAAAGCAATCAAAGGCATGGTTTTTCCTTGACTTTCGCACTGAATAATTTCAGCTTTATCATCAATTTCATTAATTAGTTGTTGTAAAATAGTTTCAGTAATCAAAGGAATATCACAACTTAAAACTAAATTATATTCCGTTTTCGAAGCATTTAATCCAGAATAAATACCTGCTACTGGACCTGCATTTTCAATTACATCTTCTATTCGTTTTGTTCTAAAAATATCATATTTTTTATCATTAGAAACTATAATTATTTCCGAAACTAAAGGATCTAAAGCAGCTATAATACTTTCTATAAATAATTTATTATTCCATTTTAGAAAAGCTTTATCGGTTCCCATTCTCGAACTTTTTCCACCCGCTAGGATAATTCCAGTTATGTTTTTATTTGCAATCATTTTAAGTGTAAATTAATTTGATACAAGCGATTAGTAAAACAAAGGAAAGAATGCGTTTTAATAATAGATTATTTAATTTTTTGCTACCAAAATAAGCACCTAAAACACCACCAATCATTGCAATTGCAACTAATAGTAATACATTAGAATCCAATCGAATTCCAGTTGTATATTGGCCAATTAGCCCAGAAGCTGAATTTGCCCAAATAAATAAAGCAGATACAGCTGCAGCTTCTTTCATGTTTCCCCATTTTAACAACAATAGTAAAGGTGTCAATATAATTCCTCCACCAATTCCAATTAACCCTGAAAAAAAACCAATAAAGCTTCCTATTGAAAGACTAAGTTTCCATTTAAAAGGTTTTATTTCATTACTTTCCTTACCAAATACATTTAGCATTTTTAAAATAGCAAAGACTAAAAGAAGCGCTAATATTTTTTTATAAATGGAAGTTTCAATTTCTAGCATTCCTCCTAAAAAAGCAAACGGAATTGATGTAACTGCAAATGCAAGGAATAGTTTTGGTTTAAAATGACCAGCTTTATAATAATAGTAAAATGAAATTCCTGAAACAAATAAGTTGAGTATTAGTGCAGTTGGTTTCATAATGTTTGGAGCAAATGAAAATAGAGCCATAAGTGCTAAATAACCACTTGCACCACCATGTCCAACACTAGCGTATAGAAAAGATACTATTGGTAATAGAATCAAAAAAAGAGAGATATATTCTATTTGAAACATTTTTATAAATTCTTTATTTTTTCTAATTCATTCTCTAAAAATATCCAGCAGTTTTGATTGATTTCTTCAAAAGCAACCACTAAGGTTTTCCCATAATTAGTTAATTGAACTCCACCACCACCTTTTCCACCTATAGTGTTTATGGTAATAGGCTCTTTGGAAGCTTTATTTACAGAATCTATTAAATGCCATGCTTTTTTATAGGATAAACCTAGTTCTTTGGCTGCTTTTGTTAGCGAACCAGTTTGTTCAATAGCTTTTAATAATTGGAATCTTCCTTCACCTATTAATACTTGATTATTATGTTCGATCCAAATTCTACTTTTTATTTTGTATATCATGATTGTCATTTAATTAGGTAATAAAATTACGTTTACCAAATCATTTACAGCAATATTATCAATGTTTTCAGGCATAAAAACCAAAGCATTTGAAAGTGCAAAAGTTTGTAACATTGCTGAACTTTGTCCTTCTAAAATAGTAACTTCATCATTACTATAAAAAGCTTTCAAAAATTGAGGTCGGTCTCCATTTTTATGAAAAACTGATATTGATTTTGCTTGTATTCGAGGTAATTCTATAGTTGTTTTACCCATTATTTTTTGCAAGGCTATATAAACATAGACATAAAAACAAGTTAATGCTGCTGCAGGATTTCCAGGTAAAGCAAATACAAGGCATTGTTCTTTTTTTCCAAAAAACAAAGGTTTTCCTGGTTTCTGTTGTACTTTATAAAAAAGTTCTTCTACTTCCAAGGCTTTAAGTGCTTTACCAACATAATCATAATCTCCCACAGAAATGCCTCCAAAAATCAAAACCAAATCATTATCATTAAGAAGCTCTTTAAGTGTTTCATAAGTTTTGATATAATCGTCTTCTATTTTATGAAGGCTAACATCATAGAAATTCAGATTATAAAGTGCACTTTGAAGCATTTTTGAATTGCTTTCATAAATTTGTCCATAAGCTAAAGGTTGATGGGCTTCAATAATTTCATTTCCCGTTGAAACAATAGCAATAGTTGGTTTTTTATAAACTGATACTGTTGTAATGCCTAAACTACTTAAATAACCAATGCTAGCAGGATTTAATTTAGTGTCTTTTTTTAAAGCTAACTCACCTTTTTTGACTTGTTCTCCTTCAGGACGAATGTTATTATTTATTGAAATTGCATTAGCTATAGTTATTTTGTTTTCTTTAACAATCACTTTTTCTTGCATTTCAATCGCATTAGCACTATCTGGAACAGGAGCACCAGTAAAATCCGGACTGCTTCACCTGCTTTTAATGTAGGATGAAAATTATCTCCTGCTTTAATTTCTCCTATAAGTTTATAATCTAGTTTATTATGTAAGTGTAAAGCGTAACCATCCATAGCAGATTGCCTAAAAGGAGGCATATTTATAGGAGAATAAACACTTTTGAATAAAGTATAACTTCCAGCTTTCTCAATAGGTTTGTTAACTTCTTTTAATAGAGGTTCACAATTTTTTTTTACAATTTCGATAGCTTTTCTACGGTGATCATATTTCTAGCGTTATAACCATACAAACATAACGAAATTTTGGTTATAATACATGTGATTACTTATTTTTTACAATTAATTAAGTAATTTTTTAAAAATAAGTATTTATACTTACATTAGCACATTGATATTAAATTTTAACTAGTAATAAATTAGTAATTATACAGAATAATATGGCCATACAATTTCATAATCAACTATCAAATAAAGCTTCATTTTTAGGAATGAAATGTGAGTTGTGTGCAAATGAAAATTGTTTGCTAAAAAGGAATTTGAAATCAGAAGATACTCAGGAATTGGCTTATCAAAAAAAAGAAATTAAATGTAAAAAAGGCCAACAGTTTATTATAGAAGGTGCACCGGTTACTGGGTTGTTTTTTGTATTAAAAGGGAAAGTGAAAGTTTTTAGAACAGGAATCAATGGTAGAGAGCAAATTGTGCGTTTTGCAAGTGCTGGGGATATTATTGGACATCGTGGTTTTGGTACAGAGGAATACTATTCTATAGGTGCAATTGCTTTAGAGGATACTGTTTTATGTTATTTTCCAAAGATAATTTACAAAATACCTTATTAAAAGATCCAATTTTTACTTATGATATGATGCTTTTTTATGCCAATGAACTAAATCGAAGTGAAGCTAAAGTAAAATCATTATCGCAAATGACTGTTAGAGAAAGAGTAGTTGATGCGCTTTTATATATAAATAGAAAATTTAATCATAAAAATAATTTTTTGGACATACAATTAAGTAGAAAAGACTACGCTGATTTTATAGGCACTACAGAAGAACAAGTAATTCGAGTTTTTTCAGCATTGAAAAAAGAAAAGTTGATTCATAGTAGTGGGAAGAAAATAGGACTTCTAGATATTTCTAAATTACAAAAGGAAATTTCAATACATAACTTTTATTTACATATCTAAGTATTTATACTTATTTTTTAATTTATATAATACGTAGTCTTACGTATTTTTTTTGTATTTATATTTTTGTATTTATATGATTTTAAATTATTTAAAATTAAAATATGATTTTAGCAGTTTTTTTATGGTGTAAAAGCTATATAAAACCATTGTAAAAACAAACTATTTTATAAAATTACTTATAAATTTGTAAAAAATAAGTAATTAATACTTAGAATTAAACTTAAAAACTATTCTTTATGAAAATGCAATTACAAAAAACGCTATGTACAATATCTTTTTCTTTACTACTAATGCTTGTGGAGGAAAAGATAAAAAAGTAGAAACTGAAACTGTTGTAGAGCCTAAAACGGCTACACTTCAAATTGAAAAACCTCAATTAACTTTTGGTTTTATTAAATTAACAGATATGGCTCCATTGGCTATAGCCAAAGAAAAAGGATTCTTTGAAGAAGAAGGATTATTTGTGACTGTTGAAGCACAATCCAATTGGAAAAATGTTTTAGACCGAGTTATTGATGGTCAATTAGATGGTTCTCACATGTTAGCAGGTCAACCTATTGCTGCTGGAGCAGGTTTTGGAAGACAAGCAGAATTAGTAACTGCTTACTCAATGGATTTGAATGGAAATGGAATTACTGTTTCTAATGATGTTTGGGCTAAAATGAAACCTAATGTACCTAAAGATGCAGAAGGAAAACCTATTCATCCTATAAAAGCAGATGCTTTAAAACCAGTTATCAGTTCTTATAAAAATAGTGGTAAACCTTTTAAAATGGGAATGGTTTTTCCTGTTTCAACTCATAATTATGAGATTAGATATTGGTTAGCTGCTTCAGGAATTCATCCAGGTATGTACACTGCTGAAAATGTTCAAGGACAAATTGATGCTGAAGTTTTATTATCAGTAACGCCACCACCTCAAATGCCTGCAACATTAGAATCAGGAACAATCTATGGATATTGTGTGGGTGAACCTTGGAATCAACAAGCAGTTTTTAAAGGGATTGGTGTTCCAGTGGTTACCAATTATGATATATGGAAAAATAATCCAGAAAAAGTGTTTGTAATGACTAAAAAGTTTGTTGAGGAAAATCCAAATACTGCTATTGCTGTAACGAAGGCACTTATTAGAGCTGGAAAATGGTTAGATGAACCAGCAAATAGAGCAGAAGCGGTAAAAATATTATCAAAACCACAATATGTTGGAGCTCCAGAAGAAGTTTTAGCAAATTCAATGACAGGAACTTTCGAATTTGAAAAAGGAGATAAGCGTTCCATGCCAGATTTTAATGTTTTTTATAAATATAATGCAACTTATCCTTTTTATTCTGATGGAATTTGGTTCTTAACTCAAATGAGAAGATGGGGACAAATTACTGAGAAAAAACCAGCTGCTTGGTATGAAGAAACAATCAAAAAAATATACAAACCAGAAATATGGAAAAAAGCTGCCGATCTTTTAGTAGCAGAAGGCAAAATACCAGCAGAAGATATTCCTACTACAGATGGTTACAAGCCTGCAACTACAGATTTCATAGATGGTAATAAATATGATGCAAAAGATCCAATTGGTTACATCAACAGTTTTAAAATTGGTAACAAAGATTAAATTTCAATAAGAGAATACAATTAAAGCAAGATAAAATGGAACAGGATATAACATTGAAAGAAGAAGTAAGTAAGTTAGCATTTTTCAAACCTATAGCTATAGCATTTAAAGGTAAGTTTGAAAAACAAAAATTATATGCATCCTTTAAAAAAACTGGAATTACTATAATTTCAATTCTTTTATTCTTGTGTTTGTGGCATTTTGGTTCAAAAGCACTTTACAATAAAGAAGCCACTTATAGAATCGAGAAAGCTTTAACAGAACAAGGTCAAGAAGCGGCAACTGCAGTAAAAGCATGTATTGCATCAGGAGAGAGTAGTTGTCAACCAAATACATTGCCTTCACCTGCACAAGTTTGGGGTTCCTTACAATCCTTAATTGCAGATCATAAGTTAATTCAAGCTAAAAAAGATGCTTTTGCTGAAAAAATGGCTGCCACTAATGCTAATTTAATTGCTCAAGGAAAAGAGGCTATTGTATATACTGGTAGAGCTTCTTTTATTGATACAGTTTTGACTAGTTTATTAACGGTTTTTGC
>JAAURU010000056.1 GCA_012032075.1 Flavobacterium sp. | reverse complement strand
ATTACGATATGAAAACTTTAGACAGTGCAAGTAACTTTTTTTATACAGCTCAAAGTCATAGAATGAATGAAGTAATGAAAACTTTAACGGTAATTTCATCGGTGTTTTTACCCTTAACTTTTATAGTTGGTATTTATGGAATGAATTTTAAATATATTCCTGAGCTTAACTTTAAATATGGATATTTCATTACTTTAGGAGTAATGTTTGTTTTAGTTTTACTAATGCTTTATTATTTCAAAAAGAAAAAGTGGTTTTGATTATATCATTTCCTTTGGGTTAACCCAATTATCGAAATCTTCTGCAGAAACATAGCCTAATCTAACAGCTTCTTCTTTTAAAGTAGTTTCGTTTTTATGTGCAGTTTGAGCAATTTCAGCTGCTTTGTAATAGCCTATTTTTGTGTTTAAAGCAGTAACTAACATTAAGGAACTAGAAACCAACTCTTCAATTCGCTTAGCATTTGGTTCTATACCTTTAGCACAATTTTCGTTAAATGATTCACAAGCATCTCCTAATAATTGAGCCGATTGAAGGAAATTAGCAATAAGCATAGGTTTAAAAACATTTAATTCATAATGTCCTTGAGTAGCTCCAATAGTTATGGCAACGTCATTTCCCATAACTTGTGCACAAACCATAGTTAACGCTTCGCATTGTGTAGGATTTACTTTTCCTGGCATTATGGAAGAACCTGGTTCGTTTTCAGGAAGTAGTAATTCCCCTATTCCAGAACGAGGTCCAGAAGCCAACATTCGAATGTCATTGGCAATTTTATTTAAAGAAATAGCGAGTTGTTTTAAAGCCGCATGACTTTCTACAATGGCATTGTGTGCAGAAAGTGCTTCAAATTTATTGGGTGCAGTTACAAAAGGCAAACTTGTAAATTTTGAAATGTATTGCGCTACCAATTCGTCATAACCTTTAGAAGTATTTAAACCTGTGCCAACGGCTGTTCCACCAAGAGCTAATTCGGATAAGGGTTCTAACGAATTTTTAAGCGTTTTTAATCCGTTTTTTACTAACTGGGCATAACCTGAAAATTCTTGACCTAAGGTTATTGGAGTAGCATCCATTAAATGAGTACGACCTATTTTTACAATATCTTTAAAAGCGTTTGATTTTTCTTCAAAAGTTTGTTGAAGTTTTTCAATGGATGGAATGGTGTTTTCAATTAAAATTTTATAAGCAGCAATGTGCATGGCTGTTGGGAAAGTATCATTTGACGATTGGGATTTATTCACATCGTCATTTGTTTTTAAAACGGGTTCATCACCTATTTTTTTTCCAAAAAGTACTTGTGCTCTGTTTGCAATAACTTCGTTCACATTCATATTAGTTTGTGTGCCTGAACCTGTTTGCCAAATTACCAATGGGAAATGTTCATTTAATTTATTTTCAAGGATTTCATCAGAAACCCTTGCAATTAAATCTCTTTTTTCAGAACTTAAAACGCCCAATTCTTCATTGGTAAACGCTGCTGCTTTTTTAAGATAAGCAAACGCCTTTATAATTTCAAAAGGCATGGAAGCTTCTGTACCAATTTTAAAATTGTTTTTAGAATCGTTCAGTTTGTGCTCCCCATAATTTATCATTTGGAACTTGTACTTCTCCTAAAGAGTCTTTTTCTATTCTATATTTCATAACGCATCTTGAACTTTTTATAAAATTACAATTTAACGCATTTCTATAGAAATAAAACTGTTATTATATTGCTAAAAAAAATAAATACTAGTATCTTTGACCAGAATTCATAAATTCTGGAAAATATGTTTGAATTTGATCAGTACTTAGGTTTTTTACTTTTCTTAACTATTTTAACAATAGGTTTTTGGTTGATGTTCTTTTTAGCTTCATTTGTTCCATATTGGATCGGTGGTGCTATTGTTGAATTAATCAAAGAGAAAAAGCAAAAAAACAAGCAGAGAAAGGAGCTTAAATTTTCTTTTTCTTAGCAATAAAAAGATGCAACTGCATCCCTTTTTTATATTTATCCCATAAATTCTTCACCACCACCATTATCATCTCTTCTTTGGTTTTCCCTTTCATTTTTCTTTCTTATTGAATCTATAGGTAAAAGAAAGGTTTATTTGTCTTTGTCTCCATTGGAACTCAGAATAACTGCTTACCGTTGGTAAGTTAATTTCAGAACGTCTTTTTCTTGAATTGAATAAATCACTTACATTTATGGCAATTGTTCCTTTTTCTTTTAAAACATCTTTACTAAAAGCTAAGTTTACACTTGTTATGGAATAACGTTTCCCTTGTGCACTATTTTCTGGAGCATTGTAAGTAGCATTTGTTTGCCAATCTATTTTATATGGTAAAGTGATTTTTGAAGACACTCTTGTAAACCAACTTGTTGCTATGTTATCAAAATTTTGAACCACTTCATTCCCTAACGAATTGGTATAACTGTAATCTCCTTGCGTTTCATTTCTAAAAAAGTTGAAATTGGTATTTATTCTCCACCATTTATATGGAGAATAATTAATATTAAATTCAAAACCAACTCTAATTTCTGTAGCCAAATTAATTGGAGTAGATTCAATTACTGGAACACCATCGACAAAAAGACCAGATTCTCTTCTAATAAACTGAAAGGAATCATCTGTTAAGTTCACATAAGTAGATGTATTGAAAGTAAGTTTCTTCCATCTTTTTAAATAACCTAAGTCAATTGCATTAGTATAAGCTGGATCAATATCTGGGTTTCCTCTAAATATATTAATTCTACTTGAATAGCTAGAAAATGGATTTAAAAAGCGACCTCTTGGTCTGTTAATTCTTTTACTATAACTTAAACTCATACTGCTCGTTTCAGAAAACTCATAGTTTAATGTTGCAGTTGGGAAAAGTTATTGTATTTTTTAGTATTGTAATCATTGGTCGAAATTGAATTTACTTCAATATCACTATCTTCAAAACGCAATCCTAAAAAGTAAGAAAATTTATTAAATTTAGAACCATATTGAACATAAAGTGCGTTTATATTTTCTTTATATTCCAATAAGTTAGAATAAATATCATTTCTAATCCAATTTCCTGTAATATCAAGCGAATCAATCTGGAAATCGGTTAGGTTTTTTTGAAAACTACCTCTGTATCCTGCTTCAAAACGAGACTCTTTTCCTATTGGTAATACATAATCTGCTTGAAAAAGATTACGATTTTGATTTTCAGGATTTAATGACCTTTCAATGAAAAGTGTATTTGGATTATCTATAATTTGGTCATAAATAATTGAATTCTCTCTTTCTCTATTTTCAGAAAAGAACATGTCAACTGTTAGTTTATGATCGTCTTTTTTAAAGTTTTTTGTAAAATTTGTAGCATATTCAAAAGTCAAATCGCTACTTCTTTCATCGTTTAAACGATTTCTTGTAAATGTTGCATTTCTATTAGTATCAAAGTTATAAAAGAAAACATTATCGGGATTTTCACCTCTTCCATTGCGAATCGTTAACGAGTTTGTCCAACTGGTAGATTTATCTATAAATAACTCTATTCCAAAATTAGTATTGTATCCTTTATTTAACCGTTCATTTGTTCTTCTTTCATCAATAAAAATACTCTGAGGATCTACATTGGAACCAAGGTATTCTGAATCTGTTAAAGAGTTTCCTAAAGTTGTTCTGTAATTGTAGCCTGTATTTGAAAATAGATTAAACTTTTCACTTCTGTAGTTTAAACTACCACTTATTCCATAAGTTTCTGGAGCACCAATTGAAGCTACAAAAGAACCATTCAAACCTTGTGCTTTACCTTTTCGTAAAATAATATTAATAATTCCACCACCACCTTCAGCATCATAACG
Organism: Flavobacterium sp.; assembly: GCA_012032075.1. Classification (GTDB taxonomy): domain Bacteria; phylum Bacteroidota; class Bacteroidia; order Flavobacteriales; family Flavobacteriaceae; genus Flavobacterium. The sequence goes on along the minus strand of JAAURU010000056.1, from coordinate 8,710 downwards.
AGCAGAAGGATTTGTAATAACTTCTACTTTTTCAACAGCATCAGCTGGAAGTAACTTTAAAGCATCTGCAATATTAATTCCTGCTAATCCTGATGGTTTTCCATCAATTAAAATACGTACATTTTCATTTCCTCTCAAGGCAACATTTCCTTCTGCATCTACTGTAACTGAAGGAACATTATCAAGAACATCGCTTACAGTTCCTCCTTTTACAATCATGTCTTTTCCAACATTGTAAACTCGCTTATCTAGTTTTATTTCAACAGTCGAACGTTCTGCAACAACTTCTACACCTTGTAACTGTGCAATATCTACTTCAAGATAGATGGTGCCAAAATCAGTATCTGTATTGTAGGTTTTAGCTTTTATTTCTACTGTTTTAAAAGAAATATATTCAAAACGAACATTATAATTTCCTGTTGAAACTTCAAAACTGAAATTACCATTAATATCAGTAACTCCACCACTTAATTTTTCTGTATTTTTTACATCTTGAAAAACAACAGTTGCATATTCTAAAGGTAAAGTGGTTCCTTTTTCAAAGATTTTACCAGTAATTTTTATTTTTTTATTATCGGGTTTTTGGCTAAAAATTGAAATAGAAAACAAAAATAGCAGTAATAATTTGTAATGTTTAAACATGTTTTAATTTTTAATTAAAGACTTAGACGACAAATTTATGTCTAGGTTTAAGCCACATTTCACAAATCTTTGTTAAATATTTTCTACTATTTTGTTAATCATTTCTTTTGGTCTTGCAATAACAGCTTTATTTCCATTAACTACTATTGGCCTTTCAATTAATTTTGGATGTAAAAGCATCGCTTCAATAATAGCATCTTGTGAAAGATTTTTAGTTTTATAATTATCAATCCAAATTTTTTCTTTGGTTCTAACCAATGCTAAAGGTGCTATTCCTAATTTATCTATTACAGAAATTAATTCCTCTCTAGTAAAAGGTTCGTCTATGTATTTTCTAATCGTAAATGGTTTTCCTAGTTGTTCTATTTCACTTAATCCTTCTCTAGATTTTGTGCATCTTGGGTTGTGGTAAATGGTTATCATTTGCTTTTTTGTTTTTACAAATAAAATGATATTATTTTTTGTAACAAAATATGTAACTTTATCAAATCTAAAAAACAGCCAAAATGTATTTACAACAAGTTAAAAATTTCAAATCCCATCCTATTTTATATTTTGTAATTCCAGCAGGTTTTTTGTTTCTGATGGTTGTAAATTATATATTTAGTATGGATGTTGATACTAATGATATTATTAATAAAACCATTGCTACTTTTGGAGTAAACGGAGCTTTTATAATGTTAATATTTCCTTTGGCTTTAGGGCTTTTTATTGTATTGTTTTGGGTAAAAATTGTACAAGGACAATCAATTAAGAGTTTAACAACAGCAAGAGAAAAAATAGATTGGAAACGTATATTGTTCTCTTTTGTGCTTTGGTCTTCAATTACAATAATTATGACTTTTCTTGCTTATTATGCTACACCTGAAAATTTTATTTGGAATTTCAACTCTAATAAGTTTTTTGTTTTTTTAGCAATAGCAATTATATTAATTCCCATGCAAACAAGCTTTGAAGAATATTTGTTCAGAGGAAATTTAATGCAAGGTTTAGTATTGGTAACTAGAAATAGATTAATAGCACTTTTAATTCCAGCTATTTTATTTGGATTAATGCACATGGCAAATCCCGAAGTTGGGAAAATAGGACTAATTATTATGGTTTATTATATAGGAACAGGTTTGTTTTTAGGAATATTGACAATAATGGATGAAGGTTTAGAATTAGCATTAGGATTTCATGCTGCTAATAATTTAATTGGAGCACTTTTAGTAACTGCCGATTGGACTGCTTTTCAAACACATTCTATTTTTAAAGATATATCAGAACCTACTGGTGGTTTTGAAATAGTTGTACCAGTATTTATTATTTTTCCATTGTTATTACTCTTATTTTCAAAAGTTTATAAATGGGAAAACTGGAAAGAAAAATTAATTTGTAAAATATAAAAAATACATAAATATGAATATTATAATGGATATGAGAGTAACAGTTGATACTCTAACACATAAAAATGTACACAACCGTTTTAAGTTAAATGGTTATCATCTTAATTATGATGATATGTGTAGAGTTGCCTACAGTTTTATAAAAGAAGGTGATGAATATGAGAAACATATTGGTGAGTTTTTACTAGAATGGTTAGATGATGATTTGGATATTGAAGTACAAAACTTCAGGAACAACAGGAAAGCCAAAAGTAATTCGTTTGAAAAATTGGCTATGATTCAATCGGCTATTGCAACTGGTGATTTCTTTAATTTAGAACCAGGTGATACTGCTTTGCTTTGCTTGTCTGCGAAATATATTGCTGGTAAAATGATGTTAGTAAGAGCCATGATATTAGGATTAGAATTAGATATCACAACTATACATTCTAAACCTTTAGAATACAATGATAAACAATATGATTTTGCTGCAATGGTTCCAATTCAAGTAGAAAATTCATTAAAGAAATTGCAAAACATTAAAAAAGTAATTATTGGAGGAGCAACACTGTCACAATCTTTAATTGAAAAATTGAAGAAGCTTAAAAAAACAAAAGCATATGAAACTTATGGTATGACCGAAACCATAACTCATGTTGCTATTAGAAAAATAGGTGATGAAACCTTTAAAACGTTACCTAATATTAGTATTTCTAAAGATGAAAGAGAATGTTTAGTAATTGATGCTCCAAAAATAATGGAAGAAAAAGTAATTACAAATGATATTGTTGCTGTAATTAATGAGCACGAATTCTTATGGCTAGGTCGTTATGATAATGTTATTAATAGTGGTGGAATAAAATTATTCCCAGAACAAATTGAGGTAAAATTACAGAATATTCTTAGTACTCGATTTTTTATTGCTAGTGAAAAGGATGAAAAATTAGGAGAAAAAGTAATTCTTGTAATAGAATCGGATAAAAAAGATATGGATTCGAGTGTTTTTGATATTTTAGAAAAGTTTGAAAAACCAAAAGCAATTTATTTTGTACCAAAATTTACAGAAACAAAAACAGGAAAAATTAACCGACTGAAGACTTTAAATAACATACTTTAATTATTAATAGAATCAATTTAGCCTTATAGAATTAAAGCCAAAAATATTTCTGTTGAAAAATAAATTCCAAAGGCTTTAGTCTAGTTATTATATGTAAACCACATAGAAAGAAAATAGCAACTATTTTGTATCAAGTCGCTTTGCTCTATATAAGTTTACATAGTCAAAATGCTATGTGTAAAATGTAAATTTTCTATAAACGACTATGTAGTTCAAATGATCTATGTGAAATCTATGTGGTAAATAAATATATTTTTTAGACCATAGCCATTATAATTAAAACGGTTAATAACTTCATTTGTAATAACAACAAGAGAAGCGTATTTTTGTAAATTACTAAATAGAAATTCAACCTGTGATACAAAATATAATTTCCCAACTCAACGAAGCACAACAAGCACCTGTTTTGCAAAAAGATGGACCAATGATTGTTATTGCTGGTGCTGGTTCAGGAAAAACAAGAGTTTTAACTGTTCGTATTGCTAATTTAATGAGTCAAGGAGTAGATGCTTTTAATATTTTAGCATTAACCTTTACAAATAAAGCGGCAAGAGAAATGAAAAAACGTATTGCCGATATTGTAGGGAATAATGAAGCAAAAAACCTATGGATGGGAACATTTCATTCTGTTTTTGCAAAATACTTCGTATTGAAGCAGAAAAATTAGGTTACCCATCAAATTTTACGATTTATGATACTCAAGACTCTGTTCGATTAATTGGAGCAATAATCAAAGAAATGCAGTTAGATAAGGATATTTATAAACCTAAACAAGTTTTAGGTAGAATATCATCTTACAAGAACTCTTTAATAACGGTAAAAGCCTATTTCAATAATCCCGATTTACAAGAAGCTGATGCGATGAGCAAAAAACCTAGGATGGGTGAAATTTATCAAAATTATGTTGAGCGTTGTTTTAAATCGGGTGCGATGGATTTTGATGATTTACTACTGAAAACTAACGAGTTGTTAAACCGTTTTCCCGATGTGTTAGCAAAATATCAAGATCGTTTTCGTTATATTTTAGTAGATGAGTATCAAGATACGAATCATTCACAGTATCTAATTGTCCGTGCATTATCAGACCGTTTTCAAAATATTTGCGTTGTTGGAGACGATGCACAAAGTATTTATGCCTTTCGTGGTGCAAATATTAATAATATTCTGAATTTTCAAAAAGACTATGATAATGTTCAAATGTATCGTTTGGAACAAAATTATCGATCGTCAAAAAACATAGTGGAAGCTGCCAATAATATTATTGATAAAAATAAAACCAAATTAGATAAGATTGTTTGGACAGCTAATGAAGAAGGGCCAAAAATTAAAGTGCATCGAAGTGTAACTGATGGAGAAGAAGGAAGATTCGTTGCTTCTACTATTTTTGAGCAAAAAATGCAAAATCAATTGCCAAATGGTCATTTTGCAGTTTTATATAGAACTAATGCTCAATCTCGTTCTATAGAAGATGCGCTTCGAAAAAGAGATATTCCTTATCGTATTTATGGTGGTTTATCCTTTTATCAAAGAAAAGAAATAAAAGATGTATTGGCATATCTTCGATTGGTAATCAATCCAAAAGATGAAGAAGCATTAGTTAGAGTTATTAATTATCCAGCTAGAGGTATTGGAAATTCAACCGTTGAAAAATTAACAGTTGCCGCTAATCATTACAAGCGTTCTATTTTTGAAGTAATGGAACACATTGATAAAATTGATTTAAAATTAAATGCTGGAACCAAATCAAAATTACAAGATTTTGTAATGATGATTAAGAGTTTCCAAATTATTAATGAAAATCAAGATGCATTTTTTTTAACAGATCATGTTACCAAAAAAACAGGATTAGTTCAAGAATTAAAAAAAGATGGAACTCCAGAAGGTATAGCTCGTATAGAAAATATTGAAGAATTACTTAACGGTATAAAAGATTTTACAGAAGGTCAAAAAGAAGTTGATGGTGCAAGAGGTGCTTTGGCAGAATTCCTAGAAGATGTAGCACTAGCAACCGATTTAGATAAAGACACTGGTGATGATGATCGAGTGGCTTTAATGACCATACACTTAGCAAAAGGATTGGAATTTCCTCATGTATTCATTGTAGGACTTGAAGAAGATTTATTTCCTAGTGCTATGAGTTTAAATACACGTAGTGAATTAGAAGAAGAACGTCGTTTATTCTATGTTGCTTTAACAAGAGCAGAACATCAAGCTTATTTAACTTATGCACAATCGCGTTACCGCTGGGGAAAACTAGTAGATAGTGAACCTTCTCGATTCATTGAAGAAATAGATGATATGTATTTAGAATATATTAATCCGTCTGAAACCAGTAATTATCGTTACAAACCTATGATGGATGTTGATATTTTTGGAGATATTGATAAATCAAAACTACGATTAGCAAAACCTATAGCAAGCAAACCACCTGCTTATTTGAATACGGAAGCAAACGACAAACCAAACATTCGTAAATTAAAACCAGTTTCTGGAGTTAAAACACAGGGCAATGTAAATTTGTTCGATAGTAAATTAACAGTAGGAAATATTGTCATGCATGAACGTTTTGGCAAAGGTCAAATAATGAGCATTGAAGGAGTAGGTGCCGATAAAAAAGCAGAAATTAAATTTGATGTAGGCGGTTTGAAAAAACTTTTATTGAAATTTGCCAAACTTGAAGTGTTAGGCTAAAATTTATTTTGTACAAAAAGTATCAATTTAGTGTAAGCATCTAATAAATCAGGTTGTGACCAATTCCCATGTCCTCCATTGTATAAGTTAAATTCGTTATAAACTCCTAAATCATTCAGTTTAGCATGCATGTCTTGACCTTGTGTTATTGGAATTAATGGGTCTGTATTACCATATAGTAAAATAGTAGGAGGAGCATTTGTTGTAGCTGTGTGATACGGACTCAAACTTTCAAAATAAGCTTCATTTCCTTGATAATTTACTCCTGTTAAAGCAAAATAATTGGCAATCCAAGCTGGGTTGTTAGTATAATTTGGATCAGTAAAATTTGTAGGACCTACAATACTTGCTACTATTTTCACCTCATTATTACTATCATGTGCATAGCTGTATAACATTGATAAATGGCCACCAGCACTTGTACCAATAAAACCAAACGTATTTGAGATTACATAATCTTCTGTTTTTAATTTATTAATGATGCTTTTTATATCATTGATTTGCATCGGAAAAGCAAAATTACCGTTTATAGCTAATCTATAATTAATATTGGCAATAGCATAATTGGGTAAATTTTGTTTAATTATTGGAATCAAATAATTCATATCTTGTTTATCACCTTCAATCCAGCCACCACCATGAACTAAGATAATTGTTTTAGTAGTGCTATTTCTATTTGCTGGTAAATACAAATCAAAAACTTGTTCAGGACTTGAACCATAGCTTATATTTAATAGATTCTTTTCAGGTAGATTAGTTGGAGCTATAGTATCATCAGTAGTACATCCGTTTAAAGACACTAATAAGATAAATAATGTATAGTAAAATAAATAACGTACTTTCATATGTTTAAAATTTATTTATTAGCGGTAACATATGCTATCACCTTTTTAATCATTGGTGTTTGTTTACAACAAACTTTTTTTGTGGTGATTTCATATGTAATTTCTATCTTTGAACAAAGATAACGTATAAATTATTACTTTTAGTATCTATATTATGGCTGAGTTCATTAAAATATATGAAGATAAACCAAGTGAAGCTGCTATTAAAAAAGTTGTTGATGTACTAAGAAATGGAGGTTTAGTTATTTATCCTACAGACACTGTTTATGGTTTAGGTTGTGATATTACAAATTCTAAAGCCTTAGAAAAAATTGCTAAAATTAAAGGCATTAAACTTGAAAAAGCAAATTTTTCCTTTATTTGTAGCGATTTAAGTAATATTTCCGATTATATTAAGCAAATTGATACAGCTACTTTTAAAATACTAAAAAGAGCTTTGCCAGGACCTTATACTTTTATTCTACCAGGTAATAATGATTTACCTAAAGAATTTCGTAAAAAGAAAACAGTAGGTATTCGTGTTCCCGATAATAATATTGCCATTCAAATTGTACAATTATTAGGAAACCCAATTGTTTCTACATCTATTCACGATGAAGACGAGGTACTAGAATATTCTACAGATCCTGAATTAATATTTGAAAAATGGCAAAATAAAGTAGATTTAGTTATTGATGGAGGTTATGGAGACAATGTAGCTTCAACAATTATTGATTTATCAGGTCATGAGCCAGAAGTTATAAGAGAAGGTAAAGGAAGTTTAGATATTTTATAAATTATGAAAATGAAAAATTCTATTATAATTGTAATACTATTTTTTATAGGTAATATAGTAAACGCTCAAATTGAAATAACAGGAAAAGTCTTTGATGAAAAAAACGAACCATTTCCTATGGTTTCAATTTATGTAAATGGAACTACTATAGGAACTACTAGCGATTTTGAAGGAAAATTTTATTTAAGAATACCAAGTTCTTTAAATGCATATTTAGTAGTTAATCATGTTGGTTACAAACCACAATATTTTAAAATAGAAGATAAAAGTTTTGATTTAAAAGTTACTTTATTAGAAGAACGCATAGAACTTAAAGAAGTTACTATGCAAAAGGATTTGTTCTCCCGAAGTGAATTACTAATTTTATTTAAAGAATATTTTTTAGGAGTAACTCCAGCAGGATTAGGTTGCCAAATAATGAATGAAGATGATTTGTATTTTAATTATGATGAGGAATACTTTACAATGAAAGCTTTTTCAGATAAGCCATTACTAATTGAAAATAAATATTTAGGCTATAAAATTGAATACACTTTGTTAGAATTTGAATGTCAGTTGAATAGATTAAGTGTAAACCCAAAAAATGTATCAAGAAGTTTTTATGGTGGAACTTCAGTTTTTACCGATGTTAATCCTTCACAAGCAAATTTAATCAAACGCGAATTGTCATACAAAGGCTCAACATTACACTTATTTAGAAATATACTTCAAAATAAATGGTCAAAAGAAGAATTTTTGCTATTTGGAGAAGCTTACATTTTAAACCCAAATGATTATTTTAAAATTTCAGGAAATACAATTACAGTCACAGAATATAAAAAGAAAACAGCAAAAAAGAGCCAAGTAGCCGAATTTTAATTTAATGTATAACAAAACCCAATTTTCTAAAATCATATTCTTTACACCAAAATTCACCATAGATGCATTTGGCTTATTTAGCGATTATGATAAAATTTATTTTTCAGGAGATATAACAAATAAAAAAATAGGAGATATGCTACCATCTAATTATGGATTATAAAAAAACAGTTCAAAAATGAGCGTCCATTAAAAACCACAAACAACGTTTTAACCCATAAATTCCTTACGTAAAATCCATTTTGTAATCTTTCAAATTAGTAGAAGCACAAAAGCAAAACTTCGGTAGAAAACCAGTCCCGCTATCCGTTACAATCTTTTCTTTTTTTGTCATCCTGAGCTTGCCTGTACTGAGCGATTAGTCGAAGTATCGAAGGACAAAAAAAGAAAAGGATTTCCACTGCTATCGCGGCTA
>JAAURU010000055.1 GCA_012032075.1 Flavobacterium sp. | reverse complement strand
GCTTTTCCAGGTTCAATTTTAGTGAGTAAAGCAGATCCTAAAAACCGTCCAACAGCTGCACAAATCATATACGCCACTAAAAAGTTTGAAGATTGCTGTTCTGTCAATCCCAAATTAAGGTATTTGGTAAATTGAACAAAATAACTTCCAATAGCCACCTCAGCTCCAACATATAAGAATATAGAGAGAACTGCCAATGCTGTATGTTTGTACCTTAATGCTACAAATGGATTTGAAAGTTTCTTTTCGCTTTGAATTTCGGGCAACTTAGAAAGAGCAATAACAATGAAAGCTATTACGAACAAACCACATAAAATCATGTAAGGGAATTTTACAGATTCCGCTCCAGCGGAAGCGTGATTGTCAAGCATCACCTGACCTGCAAACCAAGGGCCTACAAAAGCACCTATTGAGTTAAATGCTTGAGATAAGTTGAGTCTAGATGATGCAGTACTAGGGTCGCCCAGAATTGAAACATAGGCATTTGCAGCCACTTGAAGAAAAGTGATTCCACCTGCTATTACAAATAAAGCCATTAAGAACACAGAATAATGTAACAAATTTGCTGCTGGAATAAAAGCGATTGATCCTAAAGCACATGTTCCAAGACCTATTAAAATTCCAGACTTGTAGCCCACTCGTTTAATGATAAGTCCGGCTGGTATTGACATTATTCCATAACCAAGAAAGAAAGCGACTTGAACAAAAGAAGTCTGTGTATTTGATAAATGTAATGCATCTTTCAATTTTGGCATTAAAATATCATTGAAATTGGTGGCTACAGCCCACATAAAAAATAAACTTGTCAGTACCATTAAAGGTAAAGTATAGTTCTTATTCGGATCTAACTGGGTATTTTTAAAGTTTGTATTTGGTACTCCTCCTGCCATTTTTGTGTTTGTTTAAAGAATTAAAATATATATATTATTAACTTAATTTTTAGTTTACAGAATACGAATATAGAGTATAGATTTGAATTTCTCATTATTATTTGCATTTTTTTGATTTTTTTAAAATTGATCAAAATGTTTCCGATTAAAGATTTTCAGCCTCAAGAGCTTAATGATAGTGTTTATTTTACAATAATATGGAGAGAAAAACAATTTTATGTATGTGCACAATATTCAGAAAAACAGACATTTATAGTAATTGTATTGGATGAAATGTACTTTTTCTAAGACATTTTTGACTTCTTATTAGGAATAAAAAATAAAAATACTCTTAACATTGCAATTGAATAAAAAGTAAATGCTTATGAAAGCGGTTAATATTCGAGTTATTTTATTTTCTTTTATCCTTCAATTTTCTTTAGTTGGATGCAGACCTGAGTTAAATAAGCCGAAGGTTTTTTCAAATGTTGATTCATTTGAAAATTTCTTTTAGTAAAATTTTTATTAATCCCTGAATACTTCTTTATTTTTAAAAACACTATCCCATTTCTGTATTACTCTTACATATTCAAAATTTCCATATGCAAAATATCCTCCATCAGGTTTTCCTACAAAATTCCAACCATTAATATCATCAATGTAACCATTTTTATCATCATCAATCCCGTTACTTGGTATTTCATTTTTATTTATCCAAATTTGACCTTTTAAATCTTCGTGATCAAGGTCAATTTGAGTATCTAACGTGGCTACTATTATTTCATTTTCATTTTTTTTAGAGTTCTCAGCATGCCATTTGTCTAATGAAATTCCATTAATTGAATCTTTAAAATACCAAATTTCAACTGAATCTAAATTGGATTCAGTTGAATAGTTTTTAATTTTTTTAGGAGAAGAACAACTAAAAAAAGATATAAAGATAAATATATTAATGTTTTATTTTTATACATTGTTTAACCATTAATAGTTTAAAACAGGACTAGTATTAGGATTTGGATTAGTATTAGGATTAGTATTAGGATTTGGATTAATTGGCTTAGTTTTATCTTTATTTGACGCATCGGGATCTCTTGTATCTGTAGTTGTACAAATTCCAGAAGAATCACCAGCATGAATCATTTTTGGGTTATTTAACTTAGCTAATTCAAACTTCTCAAATCCGAATTTTTTGTTTTCTTGTTTTTTCATGATATTTATTTTTTATTGTTTAGTTGCAAATATACATGGCAATACTAAAATGTCCTATTAAATACTATATTTACCACTCGAAATTCCTGAATTTCGAGTGTTTATTAATTTAATTAACTAAAAATCAACTACTTATAATCCCTGTAATTCTTTAACAAAATAAGACGGTTTAATCCCTGTTTTCTTAAAAAAAGCATTAGAAAAGGATTCCGCAGTATTAAATCCTGCTTCTTCTGCAATAGCTGCCATGGTATATTTACGTAAATTTTTATTGTTTTTTAATTCATTTACGATATTGTCAATCCTTAGGTCATTAATATATTGTGTAAATTTTTTTTCTTTTTTAGCATTTATAATGGTTGAAAGGTATTTTGAATTGGTATTGAATTCTTGTGCTAAGCTTTGAACACTAATAGTTGTATTCAAGTACCCTTTGTTTTTTTCAAAACTTTTTAATTCTTTTAAAATTGTTTCTACAATTTCATCGGCAATACCAATATTTTCAAAAGTAGTAATAGAAGGTTGTTCTATAACTTCTTCGCTATTATTAGTTAGATTTGTATTTACTAAATTCTCAAAACGTTCCTTATATAATTTCTTTAAATACGTTTGACGGATTCCAAAAAACAAAGATAGTCCAACTACAATTCCTAATAGTATCATTATTTTATGATTGTATTTTTTATCATCATTAAGTTCGTCAATAAGATTTTCTTTATCCTCAACTAAATGAGGAAAATCATATTTGTCTTTTAATAATTTATTCCATTTTTTATAGCCTTTTTGTAATGTACTATCAATTTTCATAAATTTTGTCAAATATTCTAATTGATTAATTTTATCTCCCTTTTCTTTATAATATGATATAAGATAGTGATATCCGCTTACAAACTCTGGAGTAATATGCTTTCTTTGTATATATATAGAATCAACTTTTTTAAAGTATTTTACCGCTAATTCTTTATTATTCAATCCTTCATAACATTTTCCATAATAATAGTAAGTAGCTAAAATATTTCCATAATCTTTAGATTTAATAATTTCTAAACTACCCTTATTTACGCTATCTAACGCTGTTTTATAAGATTTATTCATAACTTGATTAGCTCCTTCATTTAAAATAAACAAACTTTTAGTATAATCATCTTTAGATTCATTCGATAATTTATACCCAAGTTTATTATAATATGATGATGAATCAATATTTAGCTTTGCTTTGTGAGCATCAGCAAGAATAAAGATTAATCTTTTGTAGTAATATAAATAATATGGGTCTGTTAAATCTTTGTTTTTTAAAAAATCTTTATATTCATTATACAATTCCATTGCTTCATCTATTTCTCCTAAAATTTCAGATTTGAATATTCCAATTAGATACTTCGATTTATAATAATTATCTAAATTATTATCTTCTTTAGCGTATTTTTCTGCTTTCAAGTAATTTAATATTGTCTCTTCATATTTATTCAAATCGGTATATAGTTTTGCTTTTTCTACATAAGCTTCAAAAGGGAAGAAAAAATCTTTACTCCCGTTAGAATATTTAATAACACTATCTAAATAGATTATTGATTTATATTTGTTCTTTTCTCGATCAAATAAAGAATGTAAATAATATCCTCTTGCAATTTCAATATTCTTTTTTTCTGCACTTCCTTTACTAATGTAAAAATTAGCTATTCTGTTTTGTGCTTTTATATTATCATTGTAATCAAAATACAAATCATATAATTCATCATAAGACATCTTTTTCAACTCTTTCTCATCGATTTGCCCATAAAATGATTGAAAAAAGAATAAAAAACTAAAAAAAGAAAAATATTTATTTGTCATTTGTACTAAAATTTTGGTAAAAATACAGTTTTTTAAATAATAAAATTAAAAAATAGAAACCTTTGTTTTACAAGACTTTAAAGGAAATAAAAACTCGAAATTCAGGAATTTCGACTCGGAATTCAGGAATCTCGTGTTACTTTGTTTGCGAGGATTATTTGCATCTGCTACATTTGCTTCAACAAAATAACAAAACGTTTTTGTTTACTTGTATTAATTCTTGTAGCTACGAATTTGAGGGAGTGGTCTTTCTCCCAAAGAAACTAAAAAAAGACACGAGTACTTATATTTAAAAGATGGGTTTAGTAAGTATTTGTAAGAACAAAATCTATCAAAAAAAAACAGCCATACTTTATTAAAATGTTTTGACGAACACAAAGTATGACTGTAATAAATAATTAAATAACAAATTTATGAAAAATTTATTTTATTCATTAGCATTTGTGCTAATTGGTTCTTTTGCATTTGCAAATAATTCAGGAGATTGCTCTATAAGTAATCAAATTAAAAATGAATTAGCTTCAATTGAAAAATTTAATAATTTGAACCTTGAATCATTCAGTTTTGAGGAAAATCAAATTAACGAGGATTTATTAGAATGTCATGTTACAATAAAAGGAACAATTAATGGAAAAAAAGTTGATATTGATGTTACTTTTACTAGCGATTCTGGAAGTTGTATTAAAGACACTGTAAAACTTTTACAAGAATTATAATCCACAAAAAAAATAAAAAACATGAAAAAAGTAATTTTTTATTTTTTTCTTTAGTATTTGTAAGCTTTCTGTCTTTTGCAAATAACGGGAAAACAGTTAATCCATTATCAAATGGTATTGTAATTGAAAATGTTTCAATTGACAAAAATGAAATCTCAAATTTATTAAGTGAAATCAAACTTGATAAAGTAAATGATGTATCGTATAATTTTATCGCAACTGAAGATACAATTTATGATTGCGAAATTACAATTAAAGGGAATTTCAATGGGAATCAAGTTGATGTTGTTGTAACCATCCATGATGTTAGTTGGGCAGGATGCCAAACATTGAAGCTAGGAGTTAAAGCCTATTTAGCTACCCAATAAAATAATTTATTATTAGAGGTTTCTTTTTATTTTGAAACCTCTAATTTTATTAACAAATATATACAAAATGAAATTAAAATATTTAATCCCACTTCTTTTTATTTTGAATTTAATTTATAGTCAAGATAAAACTCAGATAATCGCAACTTATGATTTTGTAAACCAAATGATGATAAAAATCAGATTGTAAAGTTATGGATAAATAAGTCAGAATCCTATTCAGAATTTTTAAAAAAAGAAAATAAAAATGATACGCTTTACTCTGATGAATATGAGTATGTCCATTTTAAAAAAGAAAGTAAAGATAGTATTGACAAACAATATCATTTGACTAAAAAACAAATTATATTTAGAGATCATATTTATACTGAAAATGAATTTATCCCAGTAATTGTTTCAGAAAATATGCCAAATTATAATTGGATTTTAGAAGAAGGAACCAAAGTAATAGGTGGATATAAATGCAACAAAGCTAGTTTGGATTTTAGAGGTAGACACTACAATGTATGGTATACTACAGAAGTGCCTACACAATTTGGACCATGGAAATTTTATGGTTTACCTGGTTTAATAGTTACTATTCAAACAGATGATAACAGTATATTTTTTCAGTTATCAAAACTGTCTTTTGGTAAATTTGAAAAAATGAAAAAACCTTCACAAGGAAAGAATATTACATTTGAACAATACAAAAAGTATCAGGAAAAAATTGTTGCTGACTTTATTGAAAAAATAAAATCTAAAATGCCTAGAGGCTCTGTTGTTAAAGTAAATAGTACAGATTCAAATACTATTGAAAAAAATTATGAATAAAATATTTCAATTAATCTCATTACTATTAATTTCATTTTGTTTTTCACAAAATATTATAAAGGGAAAAATTGTAGACGAATCTAATAAACCTATATCCAATACAAACATCATCCTAAAACCAGAAAATGCACAAAACATTGTGGCTTATGGCTATAGTGATGAAAACGGTAATTATGAATTAAAAACCAATAAAACAGGAACGTTTGTTCTTAGTTTTTCAGCATTAAATTATGAAACCGTTTCCCTTACCGTTACCTTAACTAGCGAAAATAAAACACTAGAAAAAAATACTACTTTAGTTTATAAATCTATAGAACTAAATGAGGTAGTAATCGAATCTACTAGACCCATAACCATTAAAAACGACTCTATTGTTTTTGATGTTAAGGCATTTTGCGCAAGGAAACGAGGAAGTAGTAGAAGATTTACTAAAAAAACTACCTGGACTTACTGTAGATAGTGATGGTACTATTAAAGTAGGCAATCAAGAAATAGAAAAAGTCATGGTCGATTATGATGATTTCTTTGAAAAAGGCTATAAAGTACTTACAAAAAACATGCCTGTAAGTCCTATTGAAAAAGTAGAATTATTACAACATTACTCAAACAATAAACATTTAAAAGGAGTTGAAAACAGCGATAAAGTAGCGTTGAACTTGGTTTTAAAAAACGATGCTAAAAGACAATGGTTTGGTAATATAAAACTAGGGTATGGTGTCGTTTCAGAAAATCGTTATGAAGTGAGAAGTAATCTTATGAATTTTGGTAAAAAAAATAAATATTACTTTTTAACCAACTTGAACAACATAGGTGAAGATGCTACTGGAGATGTTAACAATTTAATTTATTCTTATAGCAGCGATGAACATATAGGAGATAACGAAAGAAATCATACTATTTTAGGTTTAGATTCTTATGTGCCAAATATAAAAGCTAAACGCACTAACTTTAATAATGCTGAATTACTTTCTTTAAACGGTATTTTTACCCTTTCGAAAAAAGTGAAATTAAAATCGTTAGTATTTTTAAATAAAGACGAGCATCAGTTTTTTAAAAATAGCTACCAATCTTTTTTTGCTAACAATATCTTGTTTGAAAACACCGAACTTTTCCAACTCAATAAAGACCGCTTAATAGGTTTTGGAAAACTAGATTTAACCTATGATATTGCTAAAAATAAAACTTTAGCGATTACTAGTAAGTTTAATAAAACTAACGAAAAAGACAGAAGTGATTTATTATTTAATGATGCTTTATTAAATGAAAGATTACAATCTAATAACCAATTATTAGACAATAAAATTATTTTTACTAATAAACTTTCAGGCAATAAAGTACTGTTACTTTCTGGAAGAGCTATACAAGAAAAAACTCCTCAGGAATATGGTTTAAACCAATTTGTCTATCAAGATTTATTTTCCCAAAATGCCACAAATGTGAGTCAGTTGAGTGAAAATAAAATGCAGTTTTATGGAGTGGAAGGACATCTTTTAGATAGAAAAAAGAAAGGAGATTTATTTGAACTGAAAATAGGCAATCAATATAGAACGGATCAATTAAATACTACTTTTCAGTTGAAAAATGATGTAGTTGTTTTAGAAGAACCATTGGGTTACCAAAACCAAACGCATTATGCGACTAACGATTTGTATGCTTTAGGTAAATATAATTATAAATTTAAAAAATGGGCTTTATCAACTCAAGTAGAAGCGCATCAATTATTTAACTCACTTTCTTTATTTGAGGAAAAAAGCACACAAAATCCTTTTTTTATAAATCCTAAAGTAGGTTTTGAATGGACGTTAAACAAAAAGAATAAAATCTTTTCTTCTTATGCTTTAAATAGAACAAACGCTACCTTATTGAATGTTTACAATGGATACATTCATACTGGTTTCCGTTCTTTTTCAAGAGCAACGGGTTCGTTTAATCAATTAGATGCTAGTTCGGCTTTGTTTAATTATACCTATGGAAGTTGGGGTGATAAGTTTTTTGCCAATACTTTTCTATTGTACAGTAAAAATCATGATTTTTTAGTACCAATTCTATTATTGCGCAAAACTATTCACAATCGGATCAAATTATTATTAAGGATAGAGAAATGATGACACTTAATGCTAATTTAGACCGATATTTTAAACCTATTTCATCCAATTTAAAAATTGTTTTTGGTGGTTCTAAATCGAATTATAAAAATGTGGTTAATAATTCGAATTTGAGAGAGGTGAAAAATAATGCTGTTAATTATGGCTTTGAATTGCGTTCTGGATTTAGAGGAATTTTCAATTATCATATAGGTTCAAAATGGAATTATAACGAAATCGAAACTACGATAAAAAACTCTTATACAGATAATGTTTCGTTTTTAGATTTATCCTTCGTATTTAATAAAAATGTAAATTTCCAATTGCAAACGGAACGTTATTATTTTGGGAATTTAGATTCCAATAGCAATAAATATTACTTCATGGATTTAGAAGGACGTTACACAGTGAAAGAAAATAAACTTACTTTTTCAATTTCTGGAAATAATTTATTCAATACAGAAGTTTTTAGAAGTTACAACATAAGTGATATTAGTACCTCAAGAACCGAATACCGTTTACAACCTAGATATGTTTTGCTTAAAATGGAGTTTAGGTTTTAGGCAGGATGATGGAAGCTGGGAGAAAAGTGTTTAGTGTTCAGTTGTGTTTTGTGGATAATTGGAATACTTATTTGTGCGCAATCTTGTTACCTTGAAAAGGTCTCACTTGCTTGGTTTTTGAGTATGTGATGTTTCCTTCGTCAACATGATAGTAAGCGTTCTGCATGACAGCATGAATTCTGCAAAAACATTTTTCATTTTAAAAACGTATTGTTTCAGGGTAATGTAACCTTTTAACACTTTCGACTTTTATTAAATTTACAGAAATGGTAGAATAATTTATAACTACAATTCATAAAATATAGTAATAAACTAGTATTAAATTGCTATAACTATTTTTTAAGCCTTCCTTTTTATTATTTTTGAAAAAAATTAAACAAACCTTTGAAAAATTTTCCTCATTATACACAAACAGAAAGTAAAGATTGTGGGCCAACGTGCTTAAAAATTATTGCCAAATACAATGGCAAGGTTTTGAATACTCAAATGCTTCGCGAACTTTCTGAGACTACTAGAGAAGGTAGCAACCTTCTTACATTAAGTGATGCTGCCGAAAGTATAGGTTTTCGTTCTTTAGGAATTAAAATTTCATTAGAAAAGTTAGAAGAAGCACCACTTCCATGTATTTTACATTGGAACAAAAACCACTATGTAGTACTTTATAAAATAAAAAAAGGAAAATATTATATTTCAGATCCTGCTATAGGTTTGATGGAATATACTGAAAAGGAGTTTTTGAAATTTTGGATAGGTAATAATGCCGATGAAACTACTGAAGAAGGTATCGCTTTATTATTAGAACCAACCCCTAAATTTTACGAATCGGAATTTGATGAGGATAAAGACGAGGAAGGTAAAACAAAGTTTGGGTTTAAATTATTGTCCAAATATATTTTTCGTTATAAAAGATTTATCGTTCAGTTAGCCATAGGCTTGTTTGCAGGTAGTTTATTGCAATTAATTTTTCCATTTTTAACGCAAAGTGTTGTCGATGTAGGTATTCAAAATCAAAACTTGCACTTTATTTATCTTGTTTTATTAGCGCAATTGTTTTTGTTTTTTGGTAAAACAGCTTTGGAACTCATTAGAAGTTGGATTTTATTACACTTATCTACTCGTATTAATATTGCGTTAATTTCTGATTTTTTTATTAAATTAATGAATCTTCCGATTTCCTATTTTGACGTAAAAATGACGGGTGATATTATGCAACGAATAAACGATCATCATAGAATTGAAAGAATATTAACGACTTCTTCCCTAAATGTATTATTCTCTATGATTAATATGGTTTTAATGGGAGGGATTTTGGCTTATTATAACCTTGGGATTTTTACGGTTTTCTTTATTGGTAGTTTGCTTTATTTTTTATGGGTTATTTTGTTCTTAAAAAGAAGAGAAAAATTAGATTACAAGCGTTTTTCTGAAGTATCTCAAGAGCAAAGTAAAGTGATTGAGTTGATTAATGGAATGCAAGAAATAAAATTGCATAATGCTGAAAAACAAAAAAGATGGGGTTGGGAATATATACAAGCACGATTGTTTCGGGTTTCAATGAAAAGCTTGGTTTTGGAGCAAACGCAAGGTATTGGCTCTAATTTTATAAACGAATTAAAAAATATCATTATCATCTTTTTGTCTGCTCTAGCGGTTATAAATGACGGACTAACCTTAGGGGAAATGATGGCAATTACTAGTATTGTTGGAAGTTTAAACGGACCTGTGATACAATTAATAGGATTTATTCGAGAATTACAAGATGCAAAAATATCCTTAGCTAGGTTATCTGAAATTCATGAAATGAAAGATGAAGTAGAAGACGAACATGAAAAAACCAAGGATATTCCTGATACTGATATTGTGATTAAAGATTTATCCTTTCGTTATACAGGTTCAGATGTGAATGTTTTGGAAAAATTAAACCTTACTATACCAGCTAAAAAAGTAACTGCCATTGTAGGTACTAGTGGAAGTGGAAAAACCACATTAATGAAGTTATTATTAAAGTTTTACGAGCCTCAAGAAGGTGATGTATTAATAGGTAAACTTCATTGAAGAACATTTCCCAAAAAGCTTGGAGAAATCACATTGGTTCCGTTATGCAAGAAGGTTTTATTTTTAGTGATACCATTGCCAATAATATTGCTGTAGGAGTTGATGTAATTGATAAAGAACGATTACAGTATGCAGCTGATGTTGCCAATATTAAAGATTTTATTGATGATTATCCATTGCGTTATAACACGAAAATAGGTGCTGAAGGCATAGGAATGAGTACAGGGCAAAAACAGCGATTGTTAATAGCAAGAGCGGTTTATAAAAATCCTGAAATGCTTTTCTTTGATGAAGCTACCAGTGCTTTAGATGCTAATAATGAAAAGGAAATTATGGAAAAACTGAATATCTTCTTCAAAAACAAAACTGTATTGGTTATAGCACATCGCTTAAGTACGGTTATGAATGCTGATAAAATTGTGGTTTTAGAAAAAGGGAAAATAATTGAAACAGGAACTCATGAAGAATTAGTAGCTTTGAAAGGAAGTTACTTTAAGTTGGTGAAGAATCAGTTGCAGCTGGGGAGTTAAGAAGCTGGGTGTTGGAAGATGGAAGCTGGAAGTTGGAAGATGGAATTTGGGAGATGGAAGCTGGATGTTGGATGATGGAAGCTGGATGTTGGATGTTGGGTGTGTGATTTTGGTGATGGATTTCTGTAATATTCTTATTTAATATCACGCATCCATCATCCAACAAAAAATAAAAATTAAAAAAATGAGTTTTAAAATTTGAATTAAAATATTTTGGCAAAAGGCTATGGATTTTGGTGAAGCCATACATAAGCTTTCTTTATCTTTTCCAAAAAATGAGTTGTTTAATTTATCTTCTCAAATATTACGTGCAGTTGATTCGATTGCTTTAAATATTTCAGAGGGTTCAATTTTACAATCAAAGTTAGAATTTGGAAGGTTTTTAAATTATGCCATTCGTTCTTTAGCTGAAGTTGCAACTTGTT
Organism: Flavobacterium sp.; assembly: GCA_012032075.1. Taxonomy (GTDB): domain Bacteria; phylum Bacteroidota; class Bacteroidia; order Flavobacteriales; family Flavobacteriaceae; genus Flavobacterium. Next base: position 1,090 of record JAAURU010000055.1, on the reverse strand, counting down.
TATATAAAGCTAAAAGAAGAAATTACATAAATGAAGATATATTTGAAGTACATTATCACGAAGCATATCATTTAATGAATATGATGATTGCCTTTAAATCTAAACTATAGTTATGCCAAGTATCGAGAATCAAACATCCAACATCCAACATCCAACATCCAACACCCAACACCCAGCTTCAGACATCGAACTAAGAAGTGAGCAAGTACAAGAAATACTTACAAAAGTGCCACATTGGATGATACGATGGGGAAATTTAGTGATTCTAATTATTTTAGGATTGGTTTTACTATTCTCTTATTTTATTAAATATCCAGATATTAATACAGCGCAAATTACTGTTACAACAGCTATTCCTCCTGAGAAATTAGTCGCTAGAACTTCAGGAAGAATTGAAGTTATTTTGGTGGAAGACAATCAAATTGTTTCAAAAAACACTCCACTAGCGGTCATTGAAAATACTTCAAATTTCAAGGACGTTTTTGCTTTAAAGAATATTGTAGATAGTATTAATATTGCTACAACCGCTTTTCCTTTCGAAAAATTACAATTTGCACAACTAGGAGACATTGAAAATACTTATGCTGTTTTCCAAAAAGAATATATTGCTAATGATTTACAAAAAAAATTAAAACCTTATCTAGTAGAGTCTAATGCGCAAGGTTATGAAGCTAGTCAGCTGAGTGAAAGGTTATCCTTATTAGAATCTCAAAAAAGCATTAATCAAAGTGAACTAGAGCTTCAAAAAAGTGATTTAGACCGTTATGAGAAATTATATAAAAATGGTGTAATTGCGTCACAGGAATTTGAAAAGCAAAAGCTTTCTTATTTACAATCGCAAAAGAACTATAAAAATTTATTAAGTTCCATTTCCCAATTAAAATCCTCTTTAAACGATTTGAATAGAAACAGTAAAACAACGGCTATCAATTCTACAAAAGATGCGATAAATTTAGAACGAAATGTATTACAGTCGTTTTACCAATTAAAAAAAGCAATTAAAGATTGGGAATTAAGTTATGTGCTTCGCACTTCAATGGAAGGAAGGGTTTCTTTTTTGCAATTATGGTCGGCAAATCAAACGGTTTCA
>JAAURU010000054.1 GCA_012032075.1 Flavobacterium sp. | reverse complement strand
TTTCTCTAAAAAACGATTGTAGGTAAATAAATTTGTTTTTAAATCAAATTTTACAATTCCATTTTCACCACCTGCAAGCCAAATACAATTAAGATTTTCATCATAAAAACCATCATAGAAATCATTTTTTATTGCCTTATTATTTTCAATATTAAAATGAGAGTTTATTTTTCCCGATTTCGAAAATTCAAAAAGTCCATTATTTGATATTGCAAAAGTTCTATTTGAATGGGTTTGTACAAATTTTACTATGGATTTAGAATTTTCGTTTAAGTAGTTGCTTTTTGGAATGAAGTTTTGAACTTTATTTGTTTTTTCATCAAATAAATACCAATAGTTTAATTGTGAACCAATCCACAATTTTTTATTTGCATCTCTAAAAAAACAATTTGGCAATGACTTAATAATGCTTTCTAATCCATTATCGTATTTAAAGCTTTCAAATGTTTTAAAATTTGGATCAAATTTTTGAATTGCATTTAAGCTTGAAAGCCAAATTTTGCCATCATAATCTTTATATAGTTTTGTGAGTACATTATTAATTTGATGTCCCGAAATATCTTTATTACTTGGAAAATTTTTAAATGATTTACCATTAAACATATACAATCCACTTCCTGTTCCAATCCATATCATTCCTGAATTATCTTGAACTGCTGAATAAACAAACTTTTCAGGCAATCCATCTTTTTCAGAAAAATTAATAAATGGAATAGAAGTATCTTGAGCAAAAGAAATAATGCTAAATAGGAAAAATAATAGTTGAATATTCTTTTCATAAACTAATGCAAATTAGTAATAAAAGGCATAAAATAAATAAAAAATTAGTATAAAGCAGAAATATTGAGTTTTTGACCATTCCTATTTTAAAATACATAATAGTAAAAGCATAACGGTAAATTCAAATATATTTCTATATGTAGTGATCCAAAAAAGGAAACAAATAAGCAATACTGAGAAAAATCCTTTAGGGATGCATAATACAATACTAATACCACGTCCCTAAAGGAATTCTTACCAACTAATATGGTATCCCTAAAGCTATTTTAAACTGATTAATATAATTTTTATAGAATTACATAATACTACTGAGTGTTCAGTTATTTCTTATAAGTTTACTTATTCTAATTTCTATTCCCTTTATTCTAATTTCTAATTTCTAGTTCCTTTGTTGCTTTTACACATTTAACAATAATTCACACTTTTTGCTTCAAAAAATCAGGTAAAATTTTCGTATTTTTACACATATACTAATTCAAGTACATTATGGAAGCGCAATTTGAGAGCAACCCTTTGATAGACAGATTACCAAACATTTAAAACAGTTTATAAACCACAAGATTATAGCGATTACACGCCTATAAACCAAGCGGTGTGGCGTTATGTAATGCGTAAAAATGTAGATTATTTATCGAAAGTGGCTCACGAATCGTATTTAGAAGGGCTACAAAAAACAGGTTTGGAGATTGACAACATTCCAAATATGTATGGCATGAATCGTATTTTGAAAGAGATTGGTTGGGCTGCCGTAGCCGTGGATGGTTTTATTCCTCCTAATGCTTTTATGGAATTCCAAGCCTATAATGTACTAGTTATTGCATCTGACATTCGTCAACTGGAACATATAGAATATACTCCTGCTCCTGATATTATTCATGAAGGTGCTGGTCACGCTCCTATTATTGCCAATCCAGAATATGCGGAATATTTAAGACGTTTTGGGGAAATAGGTTGTAAGGCGATTTCGTCTTCACACGATAACGAAATGTATGAAGCGGTACGTTTACTTTCGATTTTAAAAGAAGCAGAAGATACTCCTGAAGCAGAAATTAAAGCAGCAGAAGAGCGCGTGGGCTATTTACAAAACAATATGGGCGAACTATCGGAAATGGCTCGTATCAGAAACTTACATTGGTGGACAGTGGAATATGGTTTAATTGGTACAGTGGAAAATCCAAAAATATATGGTGCTGGTTTACTATCATCAATAGGAGAAAGTGCTTGGTGCATGACGGATAATGTGAAGAAAATTCCTTATGATATTTCAGCAGCGGATCAAAGTTTTGATATTACAAAACCACAACCGCAATTATATGTTACTCCTGATTTTGCACATTTGAGTTTGGTTTTAGAAGAGTTTGCCAACACCATGGCGATTCGTAAAGGTGGTCCGAAAAGTGTGAAAAATTAATTGATTCTGGTGCTTTAGGAACGATTGAATTGAGTACGGGTTTACAAATTTCTGGTGTGTTTACCAATGTGATTGAACACGAAGGAAAATCGGTTTACGTACAAACGACTGGACCAACTGCTTTGGCATACCGAGAAAAAGAACTCGTAGGTCATGGTACAGAATATCATGCAGAAGGTTTTGGTAGTCCCATTGGCATGCTAAAAGGCATCAACTTGGCTATTGAAGATATGGGACCAAGAGATTTACGTGCTTATGATATTTACGAAAAAGAAAAAGTAACCTTAGAATTTGAAGGAAATATTACCGTTTCAGGAGAAATTGTAACAGGGACTCGAAATTTACAGGGAGAAATTGTCCTTATCAAATTTAAAAACTGCACTGTTACTTATAAGGATACTGTTTTGTTCCAACCCGAATGGGGCATTTACGATATGGCTGTTGGTAAGAAAATTACTTCTGCTTTTAGTGGTCCAGCCGATGTGAATAGTTTTGATATGATTACACACGTTCCATCTTCAACAACAATTAAAGCAAAAGTATCTCCTGAACGTCAAGAACTAGAGATTTTGTACCAAAGTGTGCGCGACATTCGTGAAGAAAAACCAGCTACAACTACTTTAAAAGAAGCATTTGGAGCCGTTTCAGCAAATCATCCAAATGATTGGTTATTGTGTATTGAAATTGCCGAATTAGTTTACAAACAAAACGATAACGAATTTTTAGATAAAATCATCAATCACTTGGAATTAATAAAAGTGAAAAGACCTGAAGTAGTTCTTTTGATTAACAATGGCTTGGAATTAATTTTTGAGAAAAATTTGGTATAGTTTAATTTTCATACTAAAAAACAACTACTATAGATTGATTTTATTGTCAGTTCGAGCGGAGTCGAGAACCATTTTAGCATCTCGACTCCGCTCGATGTAACAACAAAATTAGTTTTACTTCTTACTAATTTGCTTTACCACTTTTCCACTACTTGTTTCTAGGTGCAAAAATAAATTCCTGTTGTAAAAACGAAACATCTATTACATTTCCGCTAGCTTTAATAAATACTTTTTGACCTAAATGATTGTACAATTGCATTGTTGAAATTCTTTCTTTAGAATTGATGGTTATACTAGAAGTAGTTGGATTCGGATAAACAGATATCGTTGTTTCAGTATTCTCAAAACCAGTTGCATTTAAACTTCCTAAAGTTACCGTTTGAGATAAATCATTTAAACCACTTGACGCTTCCCAAACCGCATTATTAGCCATACGAATAGCGTATTTTACATCAGAAGACAAAGTGCTTTCACTATCAGGTAAGAATAAAAAACTGCTATAATCACCTGATGGCAAACTACTCAAATCTATCGTTTGACTCAAGTTTATTGTGTTTTCCCAAGTTCTAATATCGGTATTTATTAAAAAACTCGTTTGCTGTGACGTTGTATTATTTTTCAAAACCAAATAAACATTTCTTGCTTTAAAAACACGAGCATACCCTTCATTTGTAAGATTTATTTTAACCGATAGATTAGTACCTTGTAAATCAAAAGTAGAATTTGTCAAAACAAATCGGTATCCTAATTTTCGTTTAATATCATTTATATGGTTGGAATTGGTCCAATTGGTAATATTTTGTTCGAAATAATCTCTATTTAAGAAAGACCAATTGGTGTTTTCCAACTCAAAAACAGCATTGACACCATCTGTTCTTGGAGGATTTAGTCCATTGGTTTCACCAGACATAGGCAAATACTTGGTTTCATTACTGAGATAAATATAATCTGGAGTGCCGACTGGGTTTTGATACTGACTATTGACTTCGTAAGTCCCTTGATCGCCATAATCGTTTAAAAAAGCATCATTAAAAAAACCAATTCTTGCTAAGGCCGTATTTTGATAAGCAGTAGAAGGAGTTAAAGGCGTATTCCCATACATGGTTTTCTTGATTCCTACATATCTCACTTGTATAGGAATAGAAATAGGAGTTGCTGTTAACAATGCATCTACCACTTCTTTTCTATTTAACCATTGTGTAGCATTTATATTTCCATCAGTTCCAAATTCAGTAGAATTAGTATAATACCATTCGCCCCAAGTACCTATAAAACCTGCTTGATGTGAAATCATAACATCTTTATTAGCATTTATTATTGGAGCTAACTGATTCAAATGTGCCAATATTTGAGTCTTATTCGCTTGTTGTGCACCAGCTCCTTGTGCATTTGAATACGAAAATCTAATAATACATTTAAAACCAGCCGTTCTAATTCGGTCAAAATCCAATTGTATATTGTTTAAATAAGTCTGATTAATATTGGTCGTTAAAAAATCATTTAAAAGAAAATACCTAAAAATCACGGTAACTTTATCTGTTCCAGAATACCAACCATTTAGTTCATTTACATTGATATTACTATAATTAGCAGTAGTACCATAACTTGAATTTGTAATGGAATATTTTTGAAAACCACGTTCTGGGTTATTAAAAATTTCGGTTGAGTTGGTGTAATTCACGGTATTTTGTGAATACAAAGAATGACACAAAATGAAAAGTGTAAATCGTATATTTTTCATGATTTTTGTTTGATAGGTTTGTTTGTTATAATATAACGCAAGTTAGTAACAATTGTTACAATTTTATATAAAATACCAACTTACCTTTGTTTAAAATTAAAAAATATGGGATTATTAGATATGTTAGGTTTTGGGAACAAAACCAATGAAATTAATGAATTTATTACCAATGGTGCTATAATTCTAGATGTAAGAACACCAGAAGAATTCAAAGAAGGACACATTAAAGGGGCTAAAAATATTGCCTTACATAGTTTGAATGGCAAACTTGCTGAAATTAAAAAATGGAACAAACCAGTGATAGCTTGTTGTCGTTCAGGAATGCGAAGTGCTCAAGCGACTTCTATTTTAAAACAAAATGGAATTGAGTGTATTAATGGTGGTGGTTGGATGAGTTTGGAAGGGAAGTTGTAAATAATATTAAAATTGTCACTCTGACACGAGCTTTAGCGAACTGACGAAGTAATTTATTTCAAAGTCTCAAATTAAATAAGAGAGTCTGAATTAGAATCTGAAATCGGAGATTCAGTGAAACTAAACAAGTTCAGATTGACCACCTACTATTTTCATTTACAACTTTTAAGTCAGTTTTCTTTTTGAATTACATTTCCTTTGTAATGTAATGTCCAACCCATAGAATTAGTTAAAACAAGCATTTTAGTCAATTCAGAAAGCAATCGGTTTTGAGCATTTGATTTTAGAGTAGATTTTTCGATTTTCTTAGCTAAATTTTCTTTTGCAATTGTATTGATTTTATTGTAATCTTCTCCTGTAAATTCGTTGAATGAGCTTGACTCAGTGTCATAATACTTGATATCTGGGCTAATTTTGATTTCTTCTTTGGGAATATTGGTAATCGTCAAAATCTTATTTTCTGCATCAATATCATACGTCACTTTACTTAAATCAAAACCCACAGTTACATCAGCATTTATAACTACTAATGCTTTTTTATCGAAAGTTAAACCAGGAATATAAGTTTTCTTTTTGTCCTTGTATGTTAATACTTCAGCAAAATGACCTTCGGTAACTACAAGTTTTCCAACGTTTTTTATTTGCTGTTGGATAAGATTGGTATCATATTCTACCGTCGTTTCATTAGAAGAAGTGGTGAAATATTTGTAGCCAAAAAACAATACCAAACCAATTAGCAGAATAACAACCCATTTTCTTAGTTCGGAAAGACCTGTAAAAACGCCCATAGAAGTTAAATTTAAAATTTGATAAAAGGAAATCTTGCTTGCAAATTACTTATTTTTTTTTGTAGTGTTTGTCAAAACATTCAAATGACTTTCTGAATTAGGATTAAAAGGTCGATGCGCTAATGCTTTTTGAATCGTTTCTACCTCATCCATAATTTGAAAAGCTGTTTCTGAAATTACACTTTCCTTGAAACGTTCCCAAATATAATCAATAGCTACTTTATTAGGGTGTAACATATCTTCCTTGTAAAATCGATAATCTCTAAGTTCATCTAATTGGATTTCATAAGTGGGAAAATAGCTCGAAGTTGGAAGATGGAAGATGGAAGAATGTATCGCAGTAATTAAATGTGCTTTACTAATAGTATTTTCTATAAAACCATCTTTTATATGTCGAACTGGTGAAACGGTAAAAATAAATTGTACGTTTTTATTAATTTGGTTTACCAATGAAACAATGTTAGTTATACTTTTTTCTATTGTTTCAACTGAAAGTAATTCTTTATTAAACTGTTTTTGAGGCACTTTATGGCAATTAGCAACAATAATACGATTGTCAGACTGAGCTTGTCGAAGTCTGTACACCCAAGAAGTTCCTAATGTAATAATACAATGTGTTGTTTGGAATAAATGATTATAAGATTGAAAGATTAAAGAATTTATCTCTTTTAAAAATTCTTCTTTGTTTGGATTTGAAAGTTCTGAATGTACTTCGTAGCAATGCCATAAATCGTTGTGAAAGAAAATATCTTCTTCTGTGAATTCAATTTTATTTACAATTCTATTAACTAATTTTTCAATAGAAACTGGATTGAAAATAATTCCAAACGAATTAGTCGTATTTTGAAATTTAAAATAGTCAAACTTCTTACCCATATTTTCTGCAAAACAAGAGCCTAAAGACAAAATTTTGCTATCGTAAGTAATTTGATTTTGAAATTTTGAAATTGGAATTTTTGTAGTGAATTGCATGATTTAAACAAATGAGCCCAAATTTAATTTAGTTTGAATTAAAAAACTAGCTTTTGATGATTAACTTTGACAAAACAACCTTTTAATTTAAATATGACTGCATTTTCAAAAGAATACATTAACCCAAACGAGGGTTTCTCTCAAACAGTAGTTGTTACAACTGGCAACATAAAAACCTTATACATTTCTGGACAAATTGGAAACGGAAAAAATTTAGAAGAACAAACAATTGCTACTTTTAAAAATTTGGAAAACGAATTAAAAAAATGGCAAGGCTACTTTTAAAGATGTAGTAAAAATGAATACATACATTGTCAATTTTAATCCAGAAATCGATTTACCTGTTTATAGAAAAGTTCGAAAAGATTTTTTAGGTGACGAAAATTATCCTGCTAGTACATTAGTTGGCATTCAAGCTTTAGGTAAAAAAGAATGGTTGATAGAAATTGAAGCGATAGCTGTGGTGGAAATTTAAAAAAACCTCTTAATTTTAAACTAAGAGGTTTTCATAATTTTCAAATTACTTCACAAACTCAACAGCCTTCTCAAGAGCTTCTTTAATTCCATTCACATTTTTTCCACCAGCAGTTGCGAAAAATGGTTGTCCACCACCACCACCTTGTATGTATTTTCCAAGTTCACGAACTACTTGACCTGCATTTAATCCTTTTCAGCAACTAATTCTTTAGAAATATAACACGTTAACATTGGTTTCTCTTCAGAAGTTGTTGCTAGTACTAAGAATAAATTGGTTTCATTGTTGCCTAATTCGTAAGCTAAATCTTTTGCTCCATTTGTATCTAAATCGACTTGAGTAGCTAAGAATTTCACACCATTCAGTTCTTGAATTTGTGATGCTAATTCGCCTTTTAATCCTTTTGCTTTATCTTTTAGTAATTGCTCTACTTGTTTTTTCAATTTGGCATTTTCTTCTTGTAAAGAACCAACCGCTTTTAAAACATCTTGTGGATTTTTAAGCGTTTCTTTGATTTCTGCCAACGTACTTTCTTGATTCGCAAAGAAATCTTTCACAGCATCACCAGTTATTGCTTCAATACGACGAATTCCAGCTGCAACAGCTCCTTCTGAAATAATTTTGAAATGCCAAATATCAGCTGTGTTGGGTACGTGAATACCTCCACACAATTCCATAGAATCTCCAAATTTAATGGCACGAACATTATCACCATATTTTTCTCCAAACAAAGCCATTGCTCCTTCATCTAACGCTTGTTGGATAGGAATACTTCTTCTCTCAATCAAAGGCAATTGTTCTTGAATTCTTTGGTTAACAAAATCTTCTACTTCTTTTAATTCTTGATCAGTTACTTTCGAAAAATGAGAAAAGTCAAAACGCAAATAATTTGGGTTTACCAATGATCCTTTTTGCTCCACATGTGTTCCTAAAATAGTACGCAAAGCCAAATGCATCAAATGCGTAGCGGAGTGATTCTTTGAAGAAGCAATTCTTAAATTTGGTATTTACTTTAGCGACAAAAGCAGCATTTACATTTTCTGGTAACTGTTTCGCTATGTGCAATATTAAATTATTCTCTTTCTTAGTATCGATAATTTCAATAGTTTCATTTGCAGAAACTAAAACTCCTCTATCACCAACTTGTCCTCCTCCTTCAGGATAAAATGGAGTGGCATCTAATACAATTTGGTACAAAACCCCATCTTTTTTAGAATCTACTTTACGAATACGCGTAATTTTAACTTCGTTTTCCGTTTGGTCATAACCAACAAATGTTTCCACATTTCCAGGAATTAAAACCGACCAATCTTCAGTTGAAACTTCCGAAGCGGCTCTCGAACGTGCTTTTTGCTTTTGTAATTCTGCTTCAAATTCTTTTTCGTCAAACGAATAGCCTTTTTCTTTTAAAATTAAAGCCGTTAAATCTTTTGGAAAACCAAAAGTATCATACAATTCAAATGCTTTAGCACCCGAAACTTCCTTTCCATTTGTTTCTGCAATAACTGTATCTAATAATTGTAAGCCTTGTTCTAATGTTCTCAAGAAAGAAGCTTCTTCTTCACGAATCACATTGGTTACTAAAACTTGTTGCTTTTTAATTTCAGGGAAAAATTCACCCATTTGGTTTGCTAATACTTCTACCAATGATAAATGAACGGTTCTTTGGTATCTAAAAAAGTAAATCCGTAACGAATCGCACGACGTAAAATTCTACGAATTACATAACCTGCTCCATTGTTAGAAGGTAATTGTCCGTCTGCAATAGCAAAAGCAACTGCACGAACGTGATCCACAATGACACGAATTGCAATATTGGTTTTTTCTTGGTTGTTGGTTGTTGGTTGTTGGTTGTTGGCTGTATATTTTAAACCCGTAATCGTTTCTACTTTAGAAATTAAAGGGGTAAAAACATCGGTATCATAATTAGAAGTTACGCCTTGCATTGCCATACACAAACGTTCAAATCCCATTCCAGTATCTACATGTTGTGCTGGTAATTTTTCCAAAGAACCATCTGCTTTACGGTTGAATTCCATAAAGACATTGTTCCAAATTTCCACTACTTGAGGATGATCTGCATTTACTAAATCGCGTCCTGAAACTGCTTTTCTTTCTTCATCAGTACGTAAATCGATATGAATTTCAGAACATGGTCCACAAGGTCCTTGGTCACCCATCTCCCAAAAATTATCTTTTTTATTTCCAAAAATAATTCGGTCTTCTGGAACAAATTGTTTCCAAATATCAAATGCTTCTTGGTCAAAAGGAACATTTTCTTCAGGATTTCCTTCAAAAACAGATACATACAAACGGTCTTTGTCTAACTTTAAAACTTCTGTTAAGAATTCCCAAGCCCAAGGTAATGCTTCTTTCTTGAAATAATCTCCAAAAGACCAGTTCCCTAGCATTTCAAACATGGTATGATGATAGGTATCAAAACCTACATCCTCTAAATCATTATGTTTACCTGAAACACGAAGACATTTTTGAGTATCTGCTATACGTTTACTTTTAGGCGTTCCATTTCCTAAAAAATATTCTTTGAATTGAGCCATACCTGAGTTGTTAAACATCAAAGTTGGGTCATCTTTTAACACAATAGGTGCAGAAGGCACAATTAAATGTCCTTTACTTTCAAAGAATTGTAAATACGCTTTGCGAATGTCTTGTGATTTCATTAAAATTATTTTAATTGTTTTTAGAGAATACTTATAAATCTCTTTATCGTTAAAAATCAAATAGATGCATTTAAGCTATACAAAAAATCACAAAGTTTCGTTATAAATAAACGAATAGAATGAAACATTTTTTAATTTTGTTCGTATAACTAATGTACATCACTTAATTTGGTGCAAAAATAGTAATTTTAATACATGTCTAAAGTAAAATATTATTACGATTCGGAAAATTTAGCTTACAAAAGAATAAAACCGCAACGTCGTAAAAAATTTGGTTATGCTTTTTTGTTTTTATTAGCTTCTGCTTTATTTGGCTTTTTATGTTTTATTTTATTGATAAATACCCCCTATTTTGAAACTCCAAAAGACAAGTTACTAACTAGCGAATTAGAAACCATGAAGCTGAATTACAAGCTTTTGAACAAGAAAATGGATTTAATGGACGAAGTTTTAAAAGCAATTGAAGAACGTGACAATAATATTTATCGCATTTACTTTAACACAAAACCTATAAGTGATGAAGAACGAAAAGCAGGATTTGGAGGTGTAAATAGATACAAGACGCTTGAAGGTTATAACAATTCTGAATTAGTGATTAATACTACTAAAAAAGTAGATCGATTAACGAAAGAGTTGGTAATTCAATCAAAGTCTTTAGATGAGATAGTCGTTTTAGCCAAACAAAAAGAAAAATTATTGGCTGCTATTCCAGCTATACAACCTGTTAAAAATGAAGATTTAAAAAGAATGGCTTCTGGTTTTGGATATAGAAGTGACCCATTTACAAAAATTAGAAAATTTCATTATGGAATGGACTTCACTTCACCAACAGGAACTCCAGTTTATGCTAGTGGAGATGGTGTAATTTTAAAAGCCGATAATTCTCTTTCAGGTTATGGTAATCATGTTGAAATTAATCATGGTTATGGTTATGTAACTTTGTATGCGCATTTAAGTAAATACAACTGTAAACCTGCCCAAAAAGTAAAAAGAGGAGATATTATAGGATATGTAGGAAGCACAGGAAGAAGTGAAGCTCCACATTTACACTATGAAGTAATGAAAAATGGTGAAAAAGTAAATCCTATTAATTTTTATTATGGAAGTATTTCAGCTGAAGAATATGTCGCAATTTCAAAATTAGCTACTCAAGAGAATCAATCATTGGATTAGGAAGTATTAAGATTTGAGTATTAAAATTTAAAAAAAACAGGATGCACATCGATTTACCAAAAGATAAGTTGTATTATAGTATTGGAGAGCTTGCCAAAGCCTTTGATGTAAATGCTTCTTTGATTCGTTTTTGGGAAAAAGAGTTTGACATTTTAAAACCAAAGAAAAATGCAAAAGGAAATCGGAAATTTACTCCAGAAGATGTTAAGAATTTGCAACTCATTTTCCATTTAGTCAAAGAAAGAGGTTTCACATTAGAAGGAGCAAAAACACATTTAAAAGAAAATCAAAAGAAAACATTAAATACTTTTGAAATTATTAGAAAATTAGAAAACGTAAAAACACAATTATTAAATATTAAAAATCAAATTTAAAAACAAAAATTATGAAAAAATTCTTACCGTGGATAATTATTGGAGGCCTGGCTATTATTGGAATATTTTATTACATCTCTGTTAAAAATGGAGCAGTAACTGTTAATGAAAATGTAAAAAAATCTTGGGGTAATGTGGAAACTTCCTACCAACGAAGAAATGATTTAATTGGTAACTTAGTAAAAACTGTAAAAGGAGCAGCTGATTTTGAGAAATCTACTCTTGAGGCAGTTATCAATGCAAGATCCAAAGCTACATCTGTTACAATTGATCCAACTAACATAACTCCTGAGCAATTAGCTGAGTTCAATCAAGCACAAAGTGGTGTAAGTTCTGCTTTATCAAAATTATTGGTAACTGTAGAAGCTTATCCAGAATTAAAAGCCAATCAAAATTTCTTAAAATTACAGGATGAACTAGCAAGTACTGAAAACCAAATTCTTACTGCAAGAACACGTTTTAATGAATCAGTTGAAACCTACAATAATTATGTTTTAAAAATGCCAAGAAGCATGTTTTTATCTAGTTATAAAGAAAAAGCTTATTTTGATGCAGTTGCTGGAGCTGAGAAACCTGTTGATGTAGAATTTGACTTTGGAAAATAATATAAAAACAAATTATGTCTAAAACAGAAGATTTCTTGACCGCAAGTGAAGAACATGAAATTGTTCAGGCTATCGTTATAGCAGAAAAAGATACTTCGGGTGAAATAAGAATTCATATAGAAAATCATTCAGAAAAACCTCCGCTCGAAAGAGCTCAGGAGGTTTTTTATCTCTAGAAATGCAAAACACTAAGGATAGAAATGGGGTTTTATTTTATGTAGGAGTGGAAGATAAACATTTTGCAATTCTTGGAGACGAAGGTATCAATAAGGTTGTAGGAGATGACTTTTGGAATTCAACAAAAGATATTGTTATTGAAAATT
>JAAURU010000053.1 GCA_012032075.1 Flavobacterium sp. | reverse complement strand
ATTGAATTGCTTTTGATTAATAAGCTCCTTCCATTTCTAATCCAACTAGCTTCCCATGTAGATTCATGAAAGAATTTTAATAAATCTCTATTTTGTAATGAAGTTCCTAAAACGGTAATCATTGGTCCTGCAAAAACTGGAATTCCATTTCCTTCAAACATGGCAAGTGTTAATTCGTTTTCAAACGGGTAATTATCTGCTGTTCCTTCATTAACATGTGCATTAGGAATCATAATATCTCCTTTTCCTCCTTGCAAAATTCCTGCTTTTCCCATTATTGAAACCGAACCAACATTTAAAAATATTTTATTCTTCTTTTCTGATTTGAAAGGTTTTAATAATTCATCAATAGTTTCAAAAGCTTGTTCACCAAAAGCATAATCCATAACAATTAATACTGGTTTTTCTTTTTCCAATTTTGCATTAGAAAAAATAGTCTTCTTAAAATCTATTTTAGCGGTGTCAAAAATTTGAACGTCTATGTTTGTCCCAGATGTATCTGGTAATGAAATCATACCTTGTTGTAACGCAAATTCTTCTACTTTCTTGCGTAATTCTTTATTATTTGAACTACTGAGGTCTTCAAAAATTTGAAAATCCTTTGCGTCTTTATATTTTTTTCCTAAAACAGGTTCTGCAAATAATGAATTCATTACGCTATGCATATTTGCGCTAATAATATGAAGAGGTCTTTCTATTAAGTTATTTTTTAACAAAACTTCTTTAATATTAGTTGCCCAAATATCTCCATAAATGTGATGTCCTAATCTTTCTCTTAAAATAGGGCTAAAAGTAATTGTTCTCTTGTTGTTATCAACTATTTCTTCAATAGCCAGTTTTCCTAACCAGTAAATAACGCTTAAAAATCGGTCTGGAGCTTCTGTTGTAGCAAAATCGTCATAAATATCTTGCACTTCGGCAAAAGTTCGACCTAAAACATTAGAAGCATGTGATAGCGCTTTTTCTCTTTCAATTAAAGATAGTTTCTTTGTGTGTTTTACAACTTCTTCCAGTTTTAACCAATCTCTTGACACATTACCTTCGTCATCAATTAAAACTCTATCTTTAATTTTATGTGACTCGATGAAAATAAAAGTTAAATGAGTTAAAATATCATAAATATCTGAACGACCACGTGTAATTTCAACATTCATTTGTTCGTCATCAATTCGATAACAGTTTCTTCTTCTTTTTGGAGGTACTATTGCCTTAAAATGTGATTTTGAATAGCCTTCATCTGAAGTAAGATTTATATATCTGCATTGCTCAATGCCAATTGGTAAGCGTTCAATTACATATAATAATCCGTTTAATTCTACTTTTTCTTCAGCAATACTCCCATAAATTTCAGGTCTTAACGAAAGTAAAGCTTCTCTTAAAGTTTCTCCAGAAACACCCATTGGTTTATAAAAACCTCTATTAAAAAGGTGTCTCATGGTAATATACAGTCGTTCAATAGCTGCTGACGACTCTTGCGCTCTAGAACGCGAAATATTTTTAATGTCCTTCATTAATTTTTTTGTTTATCTAACCGTCAAAGGTAAGATTTTTATTTTTTAATTTGTTAAGATAAGATTAATCGATGGTTCAAAAATTCTCATTTTTTCCAAAGGATTTACCTCATTTGTAATTTTATTCCATATACCACCATAAAAAATATAAGAAAAATCCCTTTCTACATAATTATATAAAACTAATGGATAATAGGTTTTTTTAATTTTTTCCTTTTTTGTGTAGGGGTCAATTATTTGCTTTTCTTGTTTATTTGCTTCAATAATTAATTTCTCATATGCTACAAAGATTCCATTTGTTGGCATAACTAAATTAAAATTTGATACATTAATTTTGTTTTTTAATACACCTTCTTTTATAGTAACAAGAAAATCTTTTTTCAGTAACTCTTCTCCTGGTGAGCCATCTTCATTCACAGCATAAAAATGAATTTTAATAGTTGATTCAATAACTTTACTATCAGTCTGAATAATTACTTTTTTTATAAATTTTGTTTTATTGTAGTTATCTTGATAAGGGAAAAATTTAGCTTCGATTTTAGGTCCATTATCAAAAGTTTGTAAAATAGCGTTATCTGTTTTACCTATTTCTATTTGTTTAGTTTCCTTTTTATTTAAAAGAACTACCTCATTTAACTCAATTAAGGATGCTTTTAAAAATACTTCTTTTGCATTTATTGCTTTCACTATTCTCTTTTCAAAACCTAAAGAAGAGAATACAAGGTTTTTATTAATATCTTGAATATTTAAATTAAAAGTGCCATCAATATCGGAAGTTGTTCCAATTTCTTCATTTTCTACCCAAATATTTACAAAAGGTATAGGTTGACCAGAAATACTGTCTTTTACCACTCCATTTATTTGAGCTGATATAGAACTATTTATCAATAAAAGAAACAATATTAAAACTCTCTTTTCTTTCATCTTTTATCTATATTCTTTCCAACTTATCAACAATATTTCTATTATCACTTAATCGAGGTAATTTATTTTGACCTCCTAGTTTACCAATAGATTTCATATAGTCTTGAAAACCGTTTTTCTCCACTTTTGATATTACTAGAGTTCGCAATACTTTACCTACAATCAAATCATCATAATATATATTTTGTTTCCGCATTGCATAATCAATTTTTAGCGCAAATTCTTCTAAGTTTTCAGGTTCTTCAGAAAATTCAATAAACCATTCATGATAGGGAAGTCCTTTCTCAGGAGTTATTTGAGGTGCAACTGTAAATTCGTTTACACTAATTGTTGTTCCTTGAATAGCTTCTTGTAAAGCGCTTTCCACTTCTTTCGCAATAACGTGTTCTCCAAATGCTGAAATAAAGTGTTTTATTCGTCCAGAAACTATAATTCTATAGGGTTTTAGACTTGTAAATTGAATAGTATCACCAATGTTGTAAGCCCAAAGTCCAGCATTTGTTGATATAATTAGAACATAATTAATTCCCAACGCTACTTCTCCAATAGTGTATCGCTTTGGATTTTCGGAATAAAATTCTGAAGCTTTAATAAATTCGTAAAATATTCCCGAATTCAATAATAAAAGCATTCCTTTTTCTTTTTGGGAATCTTGGTAAGCAAAAAAACCTTCTGAAGCTGGAAAAAGTTCAATTGAATCCACTTTTCGACCCATTAATTTTTCGAATTTAGCTCTGTAGGGTTCATAATTTACTCCTCCATAAATAAACAAATTGAAATTTTTAAAGATTTCTCCAACTGGTTTATTTGCTTTTTCTTTCACCTTTTCAAAATACATTTGTACCCATGATGGAATTCCTGAAATAACTGACATGTCTTCATTAATGGTTTCATTAACAATAGCATTTACTTTGGTTTCCCAATCTTCAATACAATTTGTTTCCCAACTTGGCATTCTGTTTTTTTGTAAATACTTTGGAACAAAATGAGCCACAATTCCAGATAATCGTCCTAATTTGATTCCGTTTTTGTCTTCTAAAATAGGACTTCCTTGTAAAAATATCATTTTACCATCTAGAAAATCGGCTTTTCCTGTTTCGTGAATATAACTCAAAATAGCATTTCTAGCTGCTTGAATATGAAAAGGCATGGATTCTTTAGTGAGGGGAATGTATTTTGCACCAGAGGTTGTTCCTGATGTTTTAGCTAAATAAATGGGTTTTCCTTTCCAAAGAATATTTGCTTCACCATTCACCATTCTTTCGATATAAGGTTTCAATTCCTCGTAATCACGAATAGGAACTTGTTTAGCAAAATCTTCGGTTGAACTAATGTTTTCAAAATTATGATCTTTTCCAAATTGCGTTTCTTTGGCAAAAGCTATTAAATCTTGAAATACTTTTTTTTGGGTTTCAACTGGGTTTTTACTCCACTTTTGGGTTTTCTTATATACTTGTTTGGCAAAAATCTTTGCAGCAAAAGTCTTAAATGACATATTCTATTGAAAATTAATAAACTGTGAAGGATTTATTGGTAAACCGTCTTTCCATAGTTCAAAATGAAGATTTATACTAGTATTCAAATTTGAAGTGTTTCCTGCTAGAGCAATAACTTCTCCAGACTTTATAATATCACCTTGTTTTTTAGTTACAGAACCTAAATTTTTATAAACAGATAATATTCCTTCCTGATGTTCTGCAATAACTACAAATCCGTTTGAAGGAGTCCAATCTGCGAAAATAATTGTTCCAGAAGCAACAGCTTTTATTGCAGTATTATTTGCCAAAGCTATTTTAACTGCTAAATGACTGTCTTTTGCACTATATTTCTCGATAATAACACCTTGAGCTGGAGGAAATAATACAAAATTTACTTTTGGCTTAGCACTTTCAAAAACATTAAACTTATCTTCTTCTATTACTTTATCTCTTAGCTTTTTTCAATTTCAGTCGTTGTTAAATCCTTTTCATTTATGGATTGTTTTTCAGATGCAATTAAAGAATCCTTGTTTAATTTGGCATATTCTAAATCTCCAGCAAGCACTTTTTTTATAGAAGCAATATAAATATTATTACTTTGAAATTTTTTATCTAGAGAATCTGATTTTATAGCCAAATCCATAGCTTCCTTCTTCAATTTTGTGGAGGCATAACCTGGTATGTATTCTCTAAGAGGAGTAAAAGCAATAATATAAGTAGTAATTCCTATTAAAAAAATGGCAGAAAGTGTTACAACTACAAACACATTCATTAAATTTAATTTTAAAGAAAAAGTTTCTTCAAAAGTATCTTCATTAAGAATTACAAGTCTTCTTTTGTTTAATAATTTTTTTAAGAGTCTTTTTCTTCTAAATGTGCTTTTTTTTGCCATTTCTCTTTTTAAATTGTACACAAATATACTAAATACATAGTTTTATTCATTTTATTAGACATAATTATTAGTTAAAAAATAAAGGTTTGCTAATTTCTTATTATCTTTGTAATGTAAATTATTGAAATTATGAATGCATTAGCAATATTTTTAGGTGTAATAGGACCACTACAAATTACATTAATTGTAGTAGTTGTTTTATTACTTTTGGTGGTAAAAAATTCCAGAGTTAATGAAAGGTCTTGGTGGTGGTGTAAAAGAATTTAAAAATGCTATGAAAGATGAAGACCAAAAATTAACAAAAAAAGAAGACGAAACTCTTACAAAAGAGTAAATCTTTTAAAACTCCAAATAAAAAATTCCAAATTCCAACTTAAAAACTAATGAAATTTGGAATTTTTTTTGACTTTTTCTAAAGTATCA
Source organism: Flavobacterium sp. (assembly GCA_012032075.1). Classification (GTDB taxonomy): domain Bacteria; phylum Bacteroidota; class Bacteroidia; order Flavobacteriales; family Flavobacteriaceae; genus Flavobacterium. The sequence goes on along the minus strand of JAAURU010000053.1, from coordinate 7,403 downwards.
TCGTCAACTGAATTCTTTTTCTAGCTTCATCTACCTCAACCACTTTAACTTGTACATGTTGGTGTAGTTTTACCACCTCGTTTACATCAGAAACAAAGCCTTCTTTTAGTTGGGAAATGTGAACTAAACCACTTTCTTTTATTCCAACATCTACGAAACATCCAAAAGCAGTAATATTGTTAACTATTCCTGGTAAAATCATGCCAGTTCTTAAGTCGTTAATGGTTTTTACATTGGGATCAAATTCGAAAACTTTGGCTGCTTTTCTTGGATCTAATCCTGGTTTTTCTAATTCTTTAACGATATCTTTTAATCCTAAAATTCCAATTTCATTAGTAATATAATTTTCTAATTTTATTTGACTAATCTTTTCTTTGTTAGCAATTAATTCATTCACTGAAGTTTTCAAATCTTTTGCCATTTTTTCGACAATTTTATAAGCTTCTGGATGAACCGCTGAATTATCTAAAGGATTTTTTCCGTCTTTAATACGGATAAAAGCGGCTGCCTGTTGGTAAGCTTTTTCTCCTAATCTTGGTACTTTTTTGATTTGATTTCTGTCTTCAAAAGAGCCGTTTTCGGAACGATATGCTACAATATTTTCAGCCATTTTTTCTCCAATACCAGAAACGTAACTCAACAACGATTTACTAGCTGTGTTTATGTTGATTCCAACAGAATTCACACATCTTACAACAACTGTATCTAATTCTTCTTTTAGTTTGGTTTGATCTACATCATGTTGGTATTGTCCAACACCAATTGATTTGGCATCGATTTTTACCAATTCTGCCAAAGGATCAGACAATCTTCTTCCAATGGAAACAGAACCACGAACTGTTACATCATAACTTGGAAACTCTTCACGAGCAATTTTTGAAGCGGAATAAACCGATGCTCCAGCTTCTGAAACTACAAATACTTGAACGGGTTTGTCAAACGCGATTTTCTTAATAAAAAATTCGGTTTCACGACTAGCAGTTCCATTTCCTATAGAAATAGCTTCAATATTGTAAGCATTTACCATCGAACGAATTTTTTTCATTGCCATAGCACTTTCGTTTTGAGGTGCGTGTGGATAAATGGTTTCGTTATATAACAAATCACCTTTTTCATCCAAACAAACCACTTTACAACCACTTCTAAAACCAGGATCAATCGCTAAAATTCGTTTTTCTCCTAAAGGAGGAGCTAATAATAATTGCCCTAAATTGCCAGCGAAAACTTCTATCGCTTTTTCATCGGCTTTAGCTTTGGCTTCTTGCAAGGTTTCATTTGAGATTGCTGGTTCTAATAAACGTTTGTAACTATCTTTTATCGCAATTTTGACTTGTTCAGTACTTTCGTTTCTTCCTTTTAAAGTGTTTTCTTCAATGAAATCTATAGCTTCCTCGTTATCTACTTCCACTTTTAATTTGATAAATCCTTCTTTTTCTGCTCGAAGCATAGCTAATAATCGGTGTGAAGGGGCTTTTGAAATAGGTTCTGACCAATCAAAATATTGCTTGAATTTTTGGGCATCTTCTTCTTCGGCTTTCTTTTTAACTACTTTCGTTGTTATAGCTGCTTTTCTTTGAAATAATCGACGTAAATTTTTTCTCAAATACACATTTTCATTAATCCATTCAGCAATAATGTCTTTTGCTCCTTGTAAAGCTTCGTCTTCATTGATTACATTTTTGTTAATGTATTTAGAAGCTTCAAATTCTATTTCATCATTGTTTTGAGCCATTATAATTTTAGCTAAAGGTTCTAAACCATTTTCTCGAGCTACATCGGCTTTGGTTTTTTTCTTCTTTTTATATGGCAAATACAAATCTTCAATTTCTTGTAAATCGAAACTATTTTGAATTTTCGACTTTAATTCTGAAGTCAATTGTCCTTGTTCTTCAATCGTTTTTAGAATGGAATCTTTTCGTTTTACAATTTCATCATATTGCTTGGAAAGTTTGGCAATATTTTCAATTTCTACCTCGTCCAAGTTTCCTGTTTGGTCTTTTCGATATCGTGAAATAAAAGGGATCGTACAATCTTCTGAAAGTAATTGTAAAGTTGCTTGTATGTTTTTATCAGCTGTATTGACAACTGCTTTTATGAATTGGATTTGGTTCATTTTGGTATAAAATTTATGTGGTGCAATTTATATAAATTACTTTATTTGGTAAGTAATAGTAACGAAATTATGCCTAATTTATTCTTGAATTTGTTTAAAAGCTGAACCGATATTTTCAATCACATCTGTAATTAACATGCTTTCATTGCTTTGGGTATCTAAAGATATATCTGCTGCTAATCCATGAAGGTAAACTCCTAAAGTTGCAGCATGAATAGGAGTGTAGTTTTGGGCTAAAAAAGCGACGATTATTCCTGTTAAAGCATCGCCCGAACCTCCTTTTGCCAAACCAGAATTTCCAGTTTTGTTTTCAAATGAGACGTTTCCATTGGTTACAAACGTTTTATGTCCTTTTAAAACCAGGACACAATTATATTGTTTTGCTTTTTCAGCAGCTGTATTTCTTCTTTCTTCTTCTGAATTATGAGTTCCAAATAGTCTGTCAAATTCTTTTGGATGTGGTGTTAAAACAGTATTTGTAGGTAATTGGTTCAGCCAATCTGGATTTTGAGCTAGAATATTTAATGCATCAGCATCAATTACAAGATTTCGGTTTACTTTAGAAAGTGTCGCATAAACAAGCTTTTGAGTGGATTCTTTTTTTCAATACCTGGACCAATTCCTACCGCTTCATAAAGTGAAAAATCGATTATTTCTTCTCGAAAATGAACCATAGCTTCTGGTAAAAAAGTAGTTACTGTTTGCCTTTCTTCTTTAGGAATTGAAAGGGTTAGCAAACCAACACCCGAACGTAAACAAGCTTTTGAAGCAATTAGGGATGCTCCCATTTTATTTAAACTTCCAGCAATTACTAAAGCATGGCCATAATTTCCTTTGTGAGAATCTTCTATTCTCTTTTTGTAAAAGGTTTGAATGAATGCTTTATCGATGGTTTTCATTATATTATAAAATCTAAATAATTTTGTTTGTTAATTACTTCAAAAGTTGCTTCTGGATAGGCTTTTGTAAATGCTACCGGAATTTTAGCTTTTTTTCTTTCGTTCCATTTGAATTCAAATCCTGCTAATGAATCTGCTTTTTCTTCTAACCAATCTAGTTCTTGCTGATCATAAGTTCTCCAAAAATAATTGGTTGTTTTTGTTTTTTGATAGTTTTGTTTCTTTATTCTTTCTGAAGCTAGATAGTTTTCCCATAAATCACCTATATCTGTTCGGTTTTCTATTCTGTTAAAGTTATTAATAATAGCATTTCTAATTCCATTATCGTAAAAATACCAACGACTACTTTTTGTAATTTCCTTTCGTAAATTTTTAGAAAACCCTTCTATTTTAAAAAGAATAAATACTTTGGAAAGCAAATCTAAATAATTTGCAACTGTATTTTTAGACATATTCATTTGTGTGCCTAATTCTTGTAATGAAACTTCTTTTCCTACTTGAAAAGCAATCAGTCGCAACAATGCAAAAATCTTATCTGAATTTTTTATACCATCAAAAACTAGTATGTCTTTCAGTAAATAAGCATTAATAATTTCAAACAGATACTCTTTTTTTTCTTCCCAATCTTCATATTGTTCTAATTCGGGGTAACCTCCAAATAGAAGTCTTTTTTCTAAATTTTCAGCAGTTTGTTTTGTGTTTTCTTGAAATGAAAACTCTATTTGTGCCAATGGAAATAAGTAAATCGTGTTTTTCCTTCCAACTAAAGGTTCTCCCAAAGTATTGGCTAAATCAAAAACCGAAGAACCAGTTGCAATAACTTTTATTCCTTCAATTGAATCTACTATCAATTTTAAAATTAAACCAATTTGTTGAATGTTTTGTGCTTCATCAATTACTAACAATTTAATATTGGTTAATAATCTTTTATAGTTTGCAACAGAACATTCTTTTAACAAATTAGCATCTTGAATATCTTCACCATTTAAGTGTAAATAATCTTCTTTTCGAATATTATAAAGATATTTTTTTATTAATTCAGTTTTCCCAACACGTCTTGCACCTAATAATAATAACACTTTATTAGGTAAAACTTTAGATTCAAATTGTTTTAAAACAGCTCTTTGTATTAGATTTTTCATTACTATATTAGGCTTAAAACCTAAACAAATATACTAAAAAAATGTAAATTGCGTCAATTAATTGACTGAATTTAGCTAAATTGAGTCAATTGGTTGACTGAATTAACGTAAATTTAGTCAATATGCTTGAAATTACGCTTCATATAATTCACAATCGCTTGAATAATTTCACCCATTGTGTTTGCTTTTTTAAAGTTAAGATCTAGAGTAAATTCATACACTTCTTGTCTTAACTGTTTTACTTGTTCCATAGGTGCCAATTTAGTTGCTTTCATCGCTTTTAAAAGTCCTTTTAGTCTCGTTTCCGCATCTGTTAACCGTTTAACAAGCACAGAACGTTCTTCCTTTTGATACTGTTCAATAGCATTTTGATTCAATTTGTTTTGAACTAATTGGTTATACAAAAAATTCTCTTTAAACAAATGGGGTTTATACAATTTAAAACTTCCTTCATAACACTGTTGGTCAAAATCGATAGCTCTAATTTTGTAGACTAGTTGGTCAAAATCATAAATGGGAATTATCACAAAATTATAAGAACGCATATCTCCAAGTAAACCTATCATACAACGTTCATTAAACTTCACGAATTGTTTTGCTATTTGTGCTTTTTCATGTTCAGTACAAAATTTTAAATTTTCTTCTAAAAAAACATCACCTGGAATTCCTACAATATGTTCTTCTATTAAAGTATCTTTAAATACTAAATAATTAATTCTATTAGGTGAGAGAATATGTTCTAATTCTAATCCAAAAATGCGAGAAGCATCTGCTTTCTTTATATAAAAATGAGTGTAATTATCATTTAATATATTTCTAACCTTTATTCGAAAAGGCTTAGAATTTCCAAAGGTGCAAAAATCGATATTATCTACATTTAAAAATTCAAAGCTACTTTCATTTCCGTCTGAATGAAGTAAAGTGTATATCTTTTTTAGATTCTTATCAATTTCAGCTCTTTCAAATTCATTGTAATACACACTTACCCATAAAGAATCTTTCCCTTTTTTATCGTAAACCACAACCGAACCTTGAAAACGCAACAAATCATCGTAAAAGACATTCGTTTTAGTGGTTCTATTGTACTTTTCTAAATATTTATAAAGTAAAGCATTAATAGTATAATATTCTTTTTTTAATTGTTGTTTACCTTCTTGCATGATGGAATTTTTTTTAAAAAATTAATCCTGAACTATGTAATCTTTTGAATCTTCTTTTTTAAATTCGGGTTGAATGTTAATGTGGTTTATACCAAATTTTTCTAAAAGTACAACTTCTATTTTTTGAAGCAAGACATTAAAGTCACTCATTTTAATATCTTCCGAACAATCTAAATGTGCTTCAAGATGTAATTCATCTTCATTTAAATGCCAAACATGAATGTGATGCAATTTATTTACTCCATCTATTTTATGAACTTCTCTAACTAATTCTTTAATATTAATTTCTTCAGGTGTAAAAAGCATTAACATTTTGGTCGATTTTTTTAATAAATCAATCCCAACAATTATTAAATAAATGGCTATTGCCAAAGTCATTACGCTATCAATCCAATAAATTTTGTAAAATAACATTAATATTCCACCTACTAAAACCGCTACAGAAGCCATCATATCTGTTAATAAATGCAAATAAGCTGATTTCATATTCAAGTTATAATCAGCATCTTTTTTTAACAATAAAACCGATAAACCATTGACAACTATTCCTAGTAAGGCTAACCAAATAACTAAAGAAGATTGTATTTCTTGCGGTTTAATTAATCGTTCAATTGCTCCATATATTAAAATGAAAGCGACAATTATTAATGTAGCAGCATTGACAAAAGCCGCTAATATTTCAGCTCTTTTTAAACCAAACGTTTGATCTAATGACGCTTTTCTTCTAGATAACTTATGAGCTACATAACTAAAAACTAAAGATAAAACGTCTGAAAAGTTATGCAAAGCATCTGAAATTAATGCTAAACTACTAGAAATTAAACCACCCACAACTTGAGCCACAGTAATCACTACATTTAACACAATCGAGAAAAGCAAATTTTTCCCTTCTACTTTATGCTTATGATTGTGGTTGTGAGGCATAACTTTAATATAATGGTTTTAATATGTATTTAACTACTAATAGAAAAATAAAGATATAAATGAATAAACCTAAATTAAAATATTTCCAATACTGTTTATATGTCTTTTTATTTCCAATAATAAGAAATTTAGATGCTGTTTTTACATGATATTTATAAAGAAAACAACCTGTTAAAACAATTTTTATTTTTTCAGATAAACTTAATTCTTTTTCAACAGAAGATATTATCTCTAAATCTCTTCTGTCAATTTCAAAAATAATTTTAGATTTAAGTTCTTTATCTAAATTTTTGTTTTTAAATAATTTTATTAATTGTCCATCAGATAAGTTTTCTAAATTCATTATTTACAAGCAATTTTATTTACTCTATTAGCATGTCTTCCACCTTCAAAAGGAGTACTTAAAAAAGTTTCTACCATTTGAACGGCTTGTTCAATAGAAGTATATCGAGCAGGAATGCTTATTACATTAGCATCATTATGCAAACGAGCTAATTCTGCAATCTCTTTTGTCCAGCAAAGCGCAGCTCTTACATCTTGGTGTTTATTTGCAGTCATAGCAATTCCATTTCCCGAACCACATATAACAATTCCAAAATCAACTTTTTTAATTTGCACATCGTAAGCTACCTCATGACCAAAATCTGGATAATCTACACTTTCAAAAGTATCGGCTCCATGATTGATAATTTCATGTCCTTGTTCTTCTAAAAATTTTACAATTGCTTTTTTATAATTTGGACCTGCATGGTCATTTCCAATAGAAATTTTCATAGTATTTTATCGTTGTATTGTTTATTCTTTACAAAAATAAGGAATATACTTATCTTACTATAGTTTCTCAAAAAAGAAACTATTTTAATTTATACTAATTTGATAATCTATTACTTTTAGTTACTTAACCTTTAAATTACTGTTAATTAACACCATTGTTAATAGTAATTTACAATGCATTGATAATCAGGTAACCTTAAATTAACAAACCTTGTTAATAACTAAATACAAAAAAGAAGAAGTTTTTTTACAACCAAAGCAAATTTTTTTTAATCCAAAATTTAGATTGTATAATTGATAAAAAAGTTTTTTCTTTTTTATTCTAAACTTATGAGTTTATTAATGGTAGTTATTAACAAAAACAAGATTAAAAAGTTGTTTTACAAAACAA
>JAAURU010000052.1 GCA_012032075.1 Flavobacterium sp. | reverse complement strand
ATGTCACTTCCATCAGGGCTAGTTAGTAATTCATTTTTATAAAATTAAGTTTTCAAAAGAACAATTTTTTAATGAACTTAATTTTCTAAAAGCTTTTAAAAACAAAAAACAACTTTGAGATACATTGTGTAAACATTGTGAATCTTTGTGTAATAAAAAATATGTCAAAAATAGAACAAGCCATACAAGAAAGAATCCTTGTGCTCGATGGAGCCATGGGAACCATGTTACAACGTTATAATTTTTCAGAAGAAGATTTTCGGGGAAAACGTTTCAAAGATTTTCCACATCCTTTAAAAGGGAATAACGATTTACTTTCGATTACCCAACCTGAAGCGGTAAAAGAAGTACATCGTTTGTATTTTCAAGCTGGTGCAGATATTGTGGAAACCAATACGTTTTCGGGAACAACAATAGGAATGGCCGATTATCATTTGGAAGATTTAGTTTACGAGTTAAACTATCAATCAGCAAAAATCGCCCGAGAAGTAGCAGATGAATTTACTGATAAACCTCGTTTTGTCGCAGGTTCAATCGGACCAACAAACAGAACGGCATCTATGTCTCCAGATGTAAATGATCCTGGTTTTCGTGCAGTAACTTTTGACGAATTAAGAATTGCTTACAAACAGCAAACCGAAGCTTTATTAGATGGTGGTTGCGATGTGCTTTTGGTAGAAACAATTTTCGATACTTTAAATGCTAAAGCAGCTCTTTTTGCAATCGAAGAAGTTAAAGAAGAACGAAATATTACTATTCCAATTATGGTTTCTGGAACAATTACAGATGCTTCTGGAAGAACACTTTCTGGTCAAACAGTAGAAGCATTTTTAATTTCCATTTCTCATATTCCTTTATTGAGTATTGGATTTAATTGTGCTTTAGGTGCTGACCAGCTTAAACCTTATTTAAAACGTTTAGCGCACAATACCCAACTTAATATTTCAGCTCATCCAAATGCAGGTTTGCCAAATGCATTTGGTCAATATGATCAAACACCACAAGAAATGCAAGCATTAATTAAGGAATATTTACAAGATAATTTAGTAAATATAATAGGTGGATGTTGCGGTACAACTCCAGAACATATTAAGTTAATTGCTGAAGTTGCAAAAGAATTTAAGCCAAGAAACGTAGGGAAAAGTTTCGACTTGTCGCTACAAACCTTTGGAAATAATAAATAATATGTCAATAATAAAATATTTAAAACTTTCAGGTCTAGAACCTTTAATCATAACACCCGAAACCAATTTTGTCAATGTTGGAGAACGAACTAATGTAACTGGTTCACGTAAATTTCTTCGATTAATCAAAGAAGGAAACTATGAAGAAGCCTTAGATATTGCTAGAAATCAGGTAGAAGGAGGAGCGCAAATCATCGATGTTAATATGGATGAAGGGATGCTCGATGGAGTTTATGCTATGACTAAGTTTTTAAACCTTATTGCCGCTGAACCAGATATTGCTCGTGTTCCAGTAATGATTGATAGTTCTAAATGGGAAATTATAGAAGCTGGTTTAAAAGTAGTACAAGGAAAAGGTGTGGTAAACTCAATTTCACTTAAAGAAGGAGAAGAAGCATTTATTTATCATGCCAAATTGATTAAAAAATACGGTGCAGCTGTTATTGTGATGGCTTTTGATGAAAAAGGTCAGGCTGATACTTATGAAAGAAGAATCGAAATTTGTAAAAGAAGTTATGATATTTTAGTTGATAAAGTTAATTTCCCTGCTGAAGATATTATTTTCGACCCAAATATTTTTCCAGTCGCTACTGGAATGGACGAACATAAATCAAATGCTCTCGATTTTTTAGAGCCACAAAATGGATTCGTGAAAATTTACCTTATGCTGGTGTTTCTGGTGGCGTAAGCAACGTTTCATTCTCATTTAGAGGAAATGATAAAGTACGTGAAGCTATGCATTCGGCTTTTCTATATCATGCGATTCAAAACGGAATGACAATGGGAATTGTAAATCCTGAAATGTTAGAGATTTACGATGAAATTGATAAAAATTTATTAGAACACGTTGAAGATGTTCTGCTTAATAGAAGAGAAGATGCTACTGAACGACTTTTAGATTTAGCGGAAAGTTTTAAAGGAGAAATTAAAACAAATGAAAAAGCTATTCAAGAATGGAGAAGTGGTTCTGTTCAAGAAAGATTAACGCATTCCTTAGTAAAAGGCATTGATGAATTTATAGAAATTGATGTAGAAGAAGCAAGAGTAACAGCAGGAAAAGCAATTGAAGTTATCGAAGTCAATCTAATGGAAGGGATGAATGTTGTGGGTGATTTATTTGGAAGCGGGAAAATGTTTTTACCACAAGTAGTAAAGTCAGCACGTGTAATGAAAAAAGCTGTGGCTTACTTGTTACCTTATATTGAATCTGAAAAGACAGGAAACTCATCAAGTGCTGGAAAAGTCTTAATGGCAACCGTAAAAGGATGATGTTCACGATATTGGTAAAAATATTGTTTCGGTAGTTTTAGCTTGTAACAATTTCGAAATTATCGATTTAGGAGTGATGGTACCACCTGAAAAAAATCATCGAAGTGGCTATACGTGAAAATGTTGATATTATTGGTTTAAGCGGTTTAATTACACCTTCATTAGACGAAATGGTATATTTGGCTAAAGAAATGGATAAATTGAACATTAAAATCCCAATTATGATTGGTGGTGCAACAACTTCTCGTGCACACACAGCAGTAAAAATTGCTCCAGAATACAAAGAAACTGTTGTTCATGTGAATGATGCTTCAAGAGCCGTAACGGTTGCTAGTAATTTATTGCAAAAGGAAACCAAAGAAAATTACGTAAAAGCCATTCGTGAGGAATATGATGCATTAAGAGAAGGCTATTTGAATAGAAGTAGGGATAAAAATTACTTATCAATTGAACAAGCGCGTAAGAATAAATTGCAAATAGATTGGGCAAATTTTCAGCCAAGTAAGCCTAATTTTATCGGAGTAAAAAAAATAGAAGTCGAATTATCTGATTTAGTGGACTTTATCGATTGGACACCTTTTTTTCAATCATGGCAACTATTTGGTAAGTATCCTGCTATTTTAACCGATGAGGTTGTAGGAGAACAAGCCACTACTTTATTTGCTGATGCCCAAAAGATGCTGAATCAAATCGTTACTGAAAAGTGGTTTACAGCAAAAGGAATTTTAGGAATTTTTCCTGCAAATACAGTAAATGATGATGACATTGAAATTTGTCAAACTGAGCTTGTCGAAGTCAAACAAACATCAGACAACAGACAACAGATAAAATTTTTAACGTTAAGACAACAAAGTGCAAAAACCGCTGGTGCTCCTAACATCGCTTTAGCCGATTTTATTGCTCCAAAAGATTCAGGAATTCAAGATTACATGGGGTGTTTTTGTGTTACAACAGGTTTTGGAGTAGATGAAAAAGCTAAAGAATATGAAGAACAATTAGATGACTACAATTCCATCATGGTAAAAGCAATAGCTGATAGATTAGCCGAAGCTTTTGCAGAATATTTGCATTTAAAAGTTCGAAAGGAAATTTGGGGTTATGCTTCCGATGAGAATTTATCAAATACCCAATTAATTAAAGAAGAGTACAAAGGAATCCGTCCAGCACCAGGTTATCCAGCTTGTCCTGACCATTTAGAAAAACCAACTATTTGGAAGCTACTTAATGTTGCGCAAGAAATCGGAGTAACCTTAACAGAAAGCATGGCTATGTGGCCAGCTTCATCAGTTTCAGGATATTATTTTGCAAACCCACAAAGTAAATACTTCGGATTAGGAAAAATTAAAGAAGATCAAGTAATAGATTATGCCAAAAGAAGAGGAATTTCTACAGAAGTTGCTACGAAATGGTTGGCACCAAATATAAGCCCCTCCTAACCTCTCCAAAAGAGAGGAATAGAAGACTTAATGTATAATAATTTTAAAAACTGATTACCCACTTCAGTCACCCCTCTTTTGGAGGGGACGGGGGAGGCTCATGAAAGTAACTCAACACATAGAAAACGCAAAAGGAAAACCATTGTTTTCATTCGAAATATTACCGCCTTTAAAAGGACAAAATATTCAATCTATTTTTGATAGTATTGATCCATTAATGGAATTTAATCCACCATTCATTGATGTAACCTATCATCGTGAAGAATATGAATTCAAAGAACTTCCAAACGGATTATTGCAAAAGAAAATTGTAAAAAAACGACCTGGAACGGTTGGAATTTGTGCAGGTATTCAAAACAAGTATGAAGTAGATGCCATTCCTCATATTTTATGTGGTGGCTTTACTCAGGAAGACACAGAAAATTTATTAATTGATTTGGATTTTCTAGGAATTGACAATGTAGTAGCACTTCGTGGTGATGCATTAAAAAATGAAATCTATTTTAAACCTGAAAAAGAAGGAAACGAATATGCTTCTGATTTAGTTAAGCAAATACATAATTTAAACAACGGAATTTACTTAGATGAAGATTTACAAAATTCTTCTTGTACCGATTTCTGTATAGGAATTGCAGGTTACCCTGAAAAACACATGGAAGCTCCAAGTATGGATAGTGATATGCATTTTTTAAAGCAAAAAATTAAAAATGGAGCCGACTATATTGTAACTCAAATGTTTTTCGATAATAAAAAATTCTTTGAATTTGAAGCTAAATGCAGAAAAGAAGGAATTACGGTTCCTATTATTCCAGGTTTAAAACCAATAGCAACCAAAAAACAATTAAACTTAATTCCACATCGTTTTAAAGTAGATTTACCAGACGATTTAATAATGGCTGTGGTTAAAGCAAAAGATAACGATGCAGTAAAGCAAATTGGAATTGAATGGTGTTTACAACAAAGTAAAGAGTTGGTCAATGCAGGAATTCCAGTTTTACATTATTACTCAATGGGTAAAGCAGAAAATATTAAGGCAATTGCGTCAGCTATTTTTTAAGATAGTGCCTAAAGTCTCGAATAACTATGATTGTAAATTTATAAATTCTATTTTGAAAAGTTATTTGCCATGTTCCAACATATTTATCAAGTACATTATTAACATCTTTAATGTAAGCATCTTGAGGTATAGATCCATTTGATGTTATAAATTGTTCTACTTATTAAACTGGGATAATAATTTGTTGTGCTTTTCACAAAAGCTAAAGATTAAAAATAAATTTACAAGTACTATTTTTTTTAATTTTACAACAAATAATCCTGTCTTTATAGACAGGATTAATTAATTTTTTTACTGTTTTGTTAAGATAAATCCTCTTGTTAACGGGTATATTGCCTCATTAGCTGGGGTATATGTACCACAATCAGATGGTGTTAAATCACCACTTATATATAAAGATAAACTTATTTGTGTAGGATTTATATATCTTGAATGTAAAGTACCGCGATTACCACATTTTGAATTGTTACCGCTAAAATAAAATTCATAATCAATAATGCCTCCAGTAATTTTATTAAAACCAGTTCCAAAAATAGAACTATCAACTATTTGCGAACTATCTTCAACAATTACACCGCTTGAAGTTTCTGTAATTATATATTCTATTTCTAATTTGTCTGTTTTTATATTCAGCGATTCAAATGTACTTGTTTTCTTAGTTATAATAAAACTATATGTTTTATTGTTATATGTGGTTTTCCATGTACCCAAGTATTTACTAAATATGTTATTAACGTCTTTTATATGACTGTTATTTGGAACTCTCCCATTGATTTCTAAGTATTGGTTTAAATCTTCAACAGCTATAATCTGTTGTGCATTAGAGATTATACTTACTAAAAACAATAAGCTTATGAATGTTATTTTTTTCATCTTTATAAGTGTTTAATGATATTTTAACAGGGTTTATTTGCTACATCAATAGTGTTGCCTGAGTAATCTATTTCTTTTTTGACGGCAGTACCATTAGATTCAATTTTAAATAATTCTATACCATTAATTTTTACTACTTCTTTAATGAAAAATAGTAATCCTAGTTGTTTATTTTCATAGAAAAAACTTTTAGTATCAAATTTCATAAAACAAATATGCCAAAACAAACAAACCCTAGTTTCTTATTACTAGGGTTTGAATATTTATTATATTTTTATTGCTTTGTTAAGGTAAGACCACCATTTAATAAAGGTTTCGTTGCCTCATTTTGCGGACTATAGTTTGTACCACAATTGACTCTTATAATGCTACCTTCTAAATATAAATGTAAAACAACTTGCGTAGGACTTAAAGGGTTAATAATAAGTGTGCCTTTATTACCACATTTAGCGTTATTACCACTAAAATAGAATCTATAATGTGGAGTGCCTTCAAAACCAGTGCCAAAAATAAAACCATTTTCAATTTGAGAACTGTCTTCAATTATTACTCCAGTTGCAGTTTCTTTTATAATATAACTCATAATTAATCTATCTTCAGTTATATTAGAAGGAATATCAAGCGTATGGATTTCGTTAGTTATAATAAAAGTGTAGGTTCTATTTTGATTGACAGTTTTCCATGTACCTACATACTTATTAAGTACGTTGTTTACATCTTTTAAATAGGTATTATTTGGTAAGATTCCATTTGTAACTATGTATTGGTCTTCTTGTTCAACAGGAATAATGGTTTGCGCTTTGCAGGATAAACTTAGTAGTATTAAATATCCTAAAAATTTTTATTTTTTTCATTTTAATGTTTTTTTTAATTATTAAGTACATGGAACATTTGACACAGATTCGTTCCCAGGGATTCCATTCAGTTCTTTTTTAATAATAGAACCATTAGTGTCAATCTTATATAATTCTATTCCTGCAATTCCTACTTTATCTCTTAAAAATTTTAAAAACCCTAGTTCTCTATCAGCTTTATTTAGACGCATAATAGCCATGTAAGAATTTTCAATACTAACTGATGATAAATCTAGAGTATTGTTGATAATATCGTTAATATTACCTGTAAATCGTATTTGATAACTACCTAAAGGGGATATCATGCCAGCATAAACATCATCTATTGGGATATTATTAGTTACAGCGTTATTTAATAAATCAATTAGAGTTCCAACATCATCATTTGAAGGCATAGGAATAGGAGTTACCATAAAATCACCATCTGCTTCTGTAACTACATAAGGGTTTCTATGAACATGGGTGTAACCTACAATATTTGGATTTCCTACTGGTACAATTACACCATGTTCACCATCAGGAATACATACATTATCAAAGCTCCCATCAGCTCTATTTTGCCAATACCCTGTTTCATTAGGTAAACTTAAATTATTATTTAAAGTATTAATAATAGTAACATAATTTGTATTTAATTTTAATGCTTTTATTGTTGCACAAGGGTCATCAACAACTGGTCCTGTTTCATTACCACCACCATCGTCATAATCAGAATCATCATTATCGTCACCACCATTGTTGTTTTCCCAGTCATCGTCGCCCCAGTCACCCCAATCATCACCACCATCATCTTCTCCAAATGCATAAGACTGGTTGCCTGAACACTAAGCAAAAACCATAGTAGGATGTATATGTTTGATCATAAAAGAAAGAACTGTTTAAAAGGCTAAAAATAATAATAACAAGTATTAAAAAATCTAAATTTGAATAGTTTTGTTTTAAGATATTAGTTTTTATTCATTTTTTATTTTTTGCAAATATATATCTTATTTATCTTATAAAGCAAGTCTTTTATTATCATGGTTTTATAACTTCATTTTTTGAATTTTAATTAATGATTTTTAGAATAATTACACCTTTTGATTAATATGGTCAATGCAGGAATTCCAAGTTTACATTATTATTCTATGGGTAAAGCAGAAAATATTAAGGCAATTGCTTCGGATATTTTTTAAAATAGTGCCTTTAAGAAATGAATTTAAGTTTTTTTCTCATTTTTTATAATAATACTTTACTAATAATGAAAACCCTAGTTTTGCTAGGGTTTTATCTTATTTTACATTAACAACTATTCACAGATAACTTAATGAAGCTTCTGTGAAGGTATCTTTTCAATTATTTCCCATTCTTCATTTGTTTTTTTCATCACAATAACATTGTCTGAACTACTTGACCTATGATAGAAGATAACAATTTTTTTATCTTCAATATAAAAAGGGTCAGAAATCACATTGTAGATTATTTTAGAACCAATATTCTCTAATCTATAACTATTGATTTTTTTGAAAGGAATTATTGCTTTGAAGTAAGATGAAATTTTATCTTTCTCTGTCCAATACTTAGTTACAGTGTCTTTTTCTATGTTTTTTTTGATATAGTTGTAGTTTTCTAATGTATAAGTCTTTGAAATTCTTTCATTTGTAAATGGATTCACATCACTATATATGTCAAGCATTTCATTGTTGCGTTTTTCTTTACATAAGATTAATATTTCATTACTCTTAACATTTATCTCATTTGAAATGTAGAAATCTAATGGTTCTTTAGATAGATTAGAATTCAAAGAATTTTTAGATGCACTACATGAAAATAGTAAATAAAACATGAATAAT
Source organism: Flavobacterium sp. (assembly GCA_012032075.1). Lineage (GTDB taxonomy): Bacteria > Bacteroidota > Bacteroidia > Flavobacteriales > Flavobacteriaceae > Flavobacterium. The sequence goes on along the minus strand of JAAURU010000052.1, from coordinate 4,175 downwards.
ATTGATATTTTTTCATAATATTTTTTTTAATTACAAGGGGTACTTATTGGATTAACTATGTTACCACCATTACCACTTTGAGGGGCATTAAATTCTTCAGCAATAATTACAGCTAAAATTCTAAGTTGTTCTTCATTACTCAATGCATTAAAAGCATTAGTATTAGTTAGTCCAGACCAGCTTAAATCTGAGTATATTTGTAAAGGTTGTGAGCCTGCAGGTACAGGTGAACCAGTATGGTATTCTTGTAATGAAGCTGCTAATGAAGGCATGAAATAATCTGCGATTACATTATGTTGTACGACACTCCCAGATCCTGTTTGTCCCTGTAAATAATAATTATGAAATTCTGGATAATTATTTATTATTGAATTTCCAGTATTAATTTGATCAACTAAAATACTCAATAAATAAGCATGTATTAATTCATGCAAAATTGTAATAGCAATAGATAATTGTGTACTATTGTTTAAATGATCATTATCCATAGTAATACTTATTACACTTCCATTTGTACCGCTTACAAGTTGGGTAACCGCATTGTCATTTAAATTATATTGTGTTACAATATTAACAGTATAAATAGAAGATACACCATTAAGTTTTTCAAGAATCTCATTAAAATTATTTCCTGTAAAATTTTTAATTGTTTCTAAAATTGCTTTTTGACAGGGAGGCAAAGAATCATTGATTTGATTGCTATTACTATTGTCACTAATACCACCACCATCGTCATAATCAGAATCATCATTATCGTCACCACCATTGTTGTTTTCCCAGTCATCGTCGCCCCAATAATCATCATCGTCATCATTCCACCAATCATCATCATCATTCGGGTCATCACCTACGACAACAACTTCATCAAGGTCAAAATCCCATCCATAGCCGTCATCGTTACCACTACCATCATCACCCCAGTCATCACCCCAGTCATCTCCCCAATCATCCTCACCGCTAAAGCCATACGATTGATTTCCAACTGTGCTTAGCAAGAATAAAGCTAATATAAATATTATTTTTTTCATATTCTTAATTTTTTATTAAAATTTTTCTAATTACCTTGTTATTGTAAAATAAATTTAAAATATAGTTACCAGGTATTTCATTAAATGGTATTTCTTGCTCTTGCAATCCAGTACCATCACTTGTGATAATTTCTTGATTACTTACTAAAAAACCATTAAAATCGTATATTGCTATACTTACATTAGTTTCTTCTTTTAAAGTAAAGCTTAATTTAAAATTGTTCGAGGTGACTGGATTAGGAAAACAGAAACATTTGAAACCGCTTCTTCTGTATTAAACTATTTTGGTTAGCTTCATTTTCTAAAATAAGATACATTGGTTTTTCTTTTTCATGTTGCTTTAAATTATAGAATTGTATATTACCTACAATGAAGATGTCTCCTTGATTTTCAATAATTTGTAATTTTGCTTTATTGAATTTAAAAGTGGTTAGTTCAAGTGCCGTATATCGATTTATTCTATCTAATCTTGAATCGTTAAATACTATGGCTTTTTCTTCTTTTGTAGCATTAAAAACAATTGAATCACCTTCTTTTTCAACCCATACACCTGTTATATCATTTCCATTTTGCTTAAAAATTACTTTTATTTGTGTAGTGTTTAATATATTTTGACCACTCCAATCATAGCGCATTAATTTTCCAATATATGTACCACTAATACTATTTGTGTCTATTTTGTGTTTAACATTGATAATTTTTTTTGGGACTTCTACATTTGTAATGTTTTCTAAGTCTTTTGGTGTAGAAACCGAGACTGTTTTAGACTGGTTTGGGGTATTGTTTTCAGCAATTGGTTCAGTTAATTCTTGAATAGCTCTTTCATATCCTAAACTTGCCGCTTTGTTAAAACAATAAACGGCTTTTCTTTTGTCTATTATTACTCCATAACCATTTCTATAACAATAACCTAACATATACATTCCTATAGCATTTCCTTTTTTTGCTGCTAATTCAAATAAAGTAACTGCTTTATTATAATCTTGTGGAGTTCCAAAACCTTTATAATGCAAATATCCTTGCGCATAAATACAATTTGAATCTTTATTTGCCTCTCCTTGCTTGAAAATAGTCATCGCTAGTTCATAATTTTTTTCAACACCTGAACCATTTTTGACCATCTCTCCCCAATTAAAATATGCTTTACTATAACCATCTATGGCAGCTTTTTTAAAATATGAAACTGCTTTTGTAAGGTCTTTTGAAACACCCACACCATTTTTATACAACAGCGCAATATTATAGTAGGCTATTGGATATCCATTTATTGCAGCCATTTCATACCATTGTATTGCAACTTGTTCATTTACTTGAACGCTTATTCCTTCACAATAAATCATTCCTAAAGCATTCATTGCTTTTGCGTTACCTTGATTAGCAAGAGCATTAAATGTTGCAATACCAACAGTGGGATTGTATTCATTACTACCTTCTGTTATTTGTAACTTAGCCAACTTTAATTGCTCAATAGCATCATTATCATTAGTTTGAGAATGAATAAGTAAACTACTTATAAGCATTATCATTGCAAAACATTTTGTTATTGTTTTCCTCATATTTATATTTATTGTAATTATATTAATTTATTGTAGTTCTTAATTTTTTTACCATTTAAAGCATTTTTAGTATTCTTATTAGATTGTTCAGTTTTTTTTATTTCATCTAATTGTTTTAATAAATCGGGCTTCTTAAGTTCAACATCACGTTTGTAGAAGATGTTTGTTGCATTTTTATTCATCTTTAATCTATCAGTAGCTACTAAATAGTTTAATAGATAAATTGCAAATTCTTTAATAGTTTGCTTTTTGTCTAAATTGTTAGTCATTTCTTTAGCCTCTAATTCGTCCCAGTTTTCATAGGCTAACTGCGTGGCATTTTTTCTGTTCTTCTCTGTAAGAAGCCTAAGTAATTGCTGTTCGTCTAAAATTGTAACTATTTTTTTATTTTCAAAAGCAGTATAATTATTATACTTTTTTAGCAAAGGGTTTTTTGTTACATCTTTAAATTCCATTAACTCTACCACTCTATAATTAGATAAAAGAGAGTCTTTTTGAGAGGAAGATAGTACAAGCTCTTTTTCATACTTAATTGCTGTTGAAAAAAGGTTAATCTTGTAAATATAATCTGCTTTTAATATTGTAATGAATTAAAATTGAAGGTTGCTTTTCAAGAGTTATACGGGTTTTTAATTCATTGCTTTTTTTAAGTCATATTTGTTAGCGTAAGAATCTAGAAAACTATTCTTATATAGATTATACTTGTATAATTCTTTATAAACAGTAATACTGTCTTTATTTTCTGCTAATTTTACTTTTTTAATATTATCCCAGTCTTTATTAGTTTCTTCTACAGACTTATCTACATATATTGTTTTAATTAAAATTACATATTGTTTGGAGTCTAGAATTGTACTTAACTTATCTATATATAATTTATATTTGTTTTCAGAACTTATATTAATTTGAGTATTCAAAAATGAATTTTCTTTGCGAATTTGACTAATTTGTTCAGCTTTTAATCGTAAAGTATCTGAAAGTGTTAAAGCTAGTAAAAATCTATTAGTATTGTCATTTTCATACATGAAGTGTTCTAATTCTTCGGTAGATAAAATACCTGCTAAAAAATTAGCGTCAATAGTATAATAGTTTTTTAATATTTCTGTAGATTCCCCTTTTGAAAGAAGAATAGTAGCTAAACTATCTTGTTTTACTAGTTTTTGTCCAATTTGTATTTGTTTTTTTTCTTCTAAATTTATTTTTGACATTAGTTTGTTAATTTCAAAAACTACATATGCAGGAAAGCTTTTAGCAACTTTTTGAGTTATTTGTGCAGTATTTATTTTTGGAAAGAAGAAGATTATGATTATTAATAAGCTTTTTTTATACATTTTCAGAACTAAATTTAGGAATCCAAAAGTAATACTTTTTATGAATTGATTTTAAGTTTTAAAAAAAACTTATCTTCTTTATAGTTTTTTTTGTGAGTAAATTTCTTGTAGTTTTTCTTGAGCTTGCTGTATTGTCCATTGCTTTACTAGTTCAAAGGCACAAGTCCTTCTGTCGGTAGAGTCCTCATTGAGACACAATGGGGTAACACTTATTGGAGAGGTATATGATGCATCTACTTTTGGATATGCGTAAATGTCAT
>JAAURU010000051.1 GCA_012032075.1 Flavobacterium sp. | reverse complement strand
TAACGATTTTATATATGGTATTTCAATTTTCTAAATTCTAAATTCTAAATTCTAAATTCTAAATTCTAAATTCAAAATGGCTCAAAAACCAAGCATACCAAAAGGAACTCGTGATTTTTCACCAGTTGAAGTCGCAAAACGCAATTATATTTTTAGTACGATTAAAACCAATTTTGAAAAATTTGGTTTCCAACCTATAGAAACTCCTTCATTTGAAAACTCAGAAACCTTAATGGGTAAATATGGAGAAGAAGGTGATCGATTGATTTTAAAATATTAAATTCAGGAAATTATTTTTATGATAAAACAATAAGGTAGAATTACCTTCAACAATAAATGATTTACAAATAAAATCAGCAGAAGATATTTCTACAGAAGAATTAATTCAGTTAAATCAATTTACTTCTAGAATCTCAGAAAAAGCACTTCGTTACGATTTAACCGTTCCTTTTGCAAGATATGTGGTCCAACACCAAAACGAAATTGAATTTCCATTTAAAAGATACCAAATTCAACCCGTTTGGAGAGCAGATCGACCTCAAAAAGGACGTTTTAGAGAATTTTACCAATGCGATGCTGATGTTGTAGGATCTAATTCGCTTTGGCAAGAAGTGGAATTGGTACAATTATATGATTCGGTTTTTAGCCAATTAGGATTAAATGGAGTTACTGTTAAAATCAACAATCGTAAAATACTATCAGGAATTGCTGAGGTTATTGGAGCTTCTGATAAATTGATTGATTTTACCGTTGCTTTGGATAAATTAGATAAAATAGGAGAAGATGGTGTAAAAAAGGAAATGTTGGAAAAAGGAATATCTGAAAGTGCTATAGAAAAAGTCCAACCTTTATTTAATTTTACTGGAACAATTTCAGAGAAAATAACAAAACTAGCTGATTTATTGGCTTCTTCTGAAGAAGGAATGAAAGGAGTAGAGGAGTTGTTGTTTATTTGTGATAATTTGAATGAAATTGGTTTACAAACTGCAAATCTAGACTTAGACGTTACTTTGGCTCGTGGATTAAATTATTACACAGGAGCTATTTTTGAAGTTTCCTCTCCAAAAGGAGTTGCCATGGGTTCCATAGGTGGTGGTGGTCGTTATGATGATTTAACTGGCATTTTCGGGTTGAAAAACATGAGTGGTGTTGGGATTTCTTTTGGTTTAGACCGAATTGCTTTGGTAATCGAAGAATTAGGCTTATTTCCAGAAACAGTAACTGCAACTTCAAAAGCCTTATTCTTAAATTTCGGTTTAGAAGAAGCAAAATATGCTATGAAGGCTATTACCAAATTAAGACAAGCAGGAATTAAAGTAGAAATGTATCCAGATACTGCTAAAATTGGTAAACAATTCCAACATGCTGATAAAAGAGGTATTCCTTTTGCTGTTTTAGTAGGTGAAGAAGAAATGAAAAATAACCAATTCGGAATTAAAAATTTAGCAACTGGAGAACAAGAAAAAGTGAGTTTTGATGTATTATTAAATAAGTTAGTAGATAATAAATAAAGCTTATCATTAAATAGTTATTTTGTAATCTATATTACTTTTCATTTGCCTCAAAATTCTTACTTTTGCTACTTCAATAAATAAAATACAACATGTCTGATTCAATAGAAAAATTAAAATGTTTAATAATAGGTTCTGGTCCAGCTGGTTATACAGCTGCTATTTATGCTGCTAGAGCTAATATGTTTCCAGTTTTGTATCAAGGACAACAACCTGGAGGACAATTAACTACCACGAATGAAGTGGAAAACTGGCCAGGAAATCCAGAAGGCATTACTGGACCTGAAATGATGATAGGTTTACAGAAACAAGCAGAACGTTTTGGAACAGATGTACGTGATGGTTGGGTGACCAAAGTTGATTTTTCAGGAGAAATTCATAAAGTATGGGTAAATGATACAAAAGAAATACATACTGAAACGGTAATTATTTCAACGGGAGCAACGGCAAAATATTTAGGGTTACCATCTGAACAGAAATACTTACTTTTAGGAGGAGGAGTTTCAGCTTGTGCAGTTTGTGACGGATTTTTCTACAGAAATCAAGAAGTAGTGATTGTTGGAGCTGGTGATAGTGCTTGTGAAGAAGCACATTATTTATCTAAATTGTGTACCAAAGTAACCATGCTTGTAAGAAGTGATAAGTTTAGAGCTTCAAGAATTATGGAAGAACGCGTTAGAAAAACCCCAAATATTGAAATTTTATTACACACAGAAACAGAAGAAGTTTTAGGAGACGGTCAAGTAGTTACTGGTGTAAAAGCTAAAAATAGAACCACTGGAGAAGTGATTGAAATTCCAGCAACAGGATTTTTCGTTGCCATAGGTCACAAACCTAATACCGATATTTTTAAAGACTATTTGAATTTAGATGAAACAGGATATATTATAAATGTACCTGGAACTTCAAAAACAAACGTACCAGGAGTTTTTGTAGGTGGTGATGCAGCAGATCATGTTTACAGACAAGCCATTACTGCAGCTGGTACAGGTTGTATGGCTGCTTTAGATGCAGAGCGATATTTGGCTGCAAAACAATAATTTAAAATTAATTTACATAAAAAACGTCATTCTAGATTTAGTTAGAATGACTTTTTTTTATTGTATAATAATAATTTACTATAGTTCTTTCTTATAAAGCGTAGTAGTATTGGTAAACTTCCTCATTTCGATTTTTGGTTCACCAAATAATTCAATTTGGGTTTTCCCAGAAGCTGAAATAGCAATATCATTTACAGCGTTAACTTCGCATTTAGCATAATTTTCAACGGTTAAGTCCATTGATTTAATGGTAAGTTTATTAGCAATTAATCGAGAACTATTATCTAATCTTATTTTTGCTGTTGCTGCATCACCTTCAATCTTTGCATCTGCTTTTTCATATAGGTCTATTTTTAATTCTGGTGAAGCAATAAGTGCTTTTAATTCGGCACTTTTACTTAATTCTAATGTGGTGTTTTGAGCTTTAACATTTACTTCGGCTTTAGCTTTATCATTTAATATTAAAGTAAATGAAGTCGAATTTACATTTAAAAAAGAGGAAGAATCATCAAAGTTTTTTATGGTAATGTTTTCCAACTTTAAATCATTTAAAGCATGAAGTTTAGCGTCATTTTTTACTGTGATTAGCTTCAATTCTGCCGAATAATTTACACGTAATGAGAATTTTTTAGCACCACTTACTGTTTTAAGTGTAGTAACTTTTAAAGTATTACCAACAACCAAGAAGTTTACCACATCATGTAAGTTATCATCAGCTTCAATTTCAATAGAAGCAGAATCTGCTTTTACTAGATAAATTTCAACATTATCTTCTATTTCAATATTTTCAAAGCTTTGAATTTCTTTTATGGTGTGTGTTACAATTTTAGAACCTTTAATCTTATCTTTTTTTTGCGAAAAAATAAAAGTAGTACTTAGTAATGCTAGAAGTAAAAAGAGGCTGTTTTTCATTTTAAGAGTATAATTTATGTTACTAGTAAGTTGGCAATAATCATTCCAATGACAAATATTTCCTTTAAGGTTTATCACTTTAACGCAAATATAAAAAAAAACATCAGTGAATGACTGATGTTTTTAAAATCTTGTTAATTCTGTGTTACACTACCTCCAGAACTTTCATCAATCATAAGTGAATTAGGTTTTGAAACATAACTAATACTGCTTCCACTTGATGCATGAGCATTTAAATCGTTAGTAACATTTACAATGGTTGAACTTCCACTAGATGAATTTGCTTTTGCTTTTTCGGCAATTAATTCTTCTAAATTAATAGTACTTCCACTAGAAGATTGAGAATCTAACGTATTTGTTTTTCCTTTTACAATGATTGAACTTCCGCTACTACTCTCACAAGATAGTGATTGAGAAGCTACTTCGATTTCAATTAAACTTCCACTACTAGAATCTAATACTAATTTTTCAAAATTTAACTTGTTCTCACTTTTAACATTTGCTCCACTAGAGGATTTAATCTTATTTAAATTAGGAACAGTTATATATACTTTTTGTGCTTCAGAGTTTAAAATATTTGCGTCTGAATATATAGTAAGTATTCCGTTTTTAACTTCTGTAAAGATGTGTTCTTGTAGATTCTCGTCTGCTTGGACTTCAATTTTTGTAGTATTTCCTTGCTCAATTCTAATATCTAAACCTGTCTTAGCATGAACAGCATTAAAATTATTGGTTACTGTTCGAGTAGTTGTAGCTACATTTCCGTTGCCAGAAATAGTTTCTTTATTCCAACTGCCATTTATGCATGATTGAAATAGTAATGCTGTTACAATTGCAATAACAATTTTCGTAATTTGAATAATTATTTTTATCATGATTTGTTTATTTTAGTTATATTGTTTACTTAGTTTTAATATTGACTTCGTCTTCAGTAACTTTGATATTCAGTTCTTTATCATTCAATCGAATAGATACGTTTTCGTTTATGGTGTCGTTAACTTCTACATCATCAAAGTCATTTTCCTCTGCTGGACAATTTAAACACATTACTTTATTTTCTTCTACCTTATAAACATAGGAATCTGAACTATAGTGAAGATTAAAAAAATCATTGTCTGAACGGTCATATTCCTGAATACTCTTATCGGGTTTTATATAAGTTCCTTTAGGAAGATAGATATAAATGTTTACTTCTTGATCTCTAAATTTATTACCAAAGGCTGTTATGTAATAATTGTCTAAGGTAATTCTATTTGCCTGAATATCAAAATTGTACTTTATTTTTTCTGCTCTTTGGGTAGCTTCTTTATGAGATTTTCCAGTTGCTTCTTTCTCAATTTGAAGGAAAGGTTGGTTTTGTTCTGTTGGTAAAAAATGTACTCTTACATTAGTAGAATAAATGATTTCGTTATTTTTTTCATCATGAGTGTATTTTCCTCTTTCATTTTCATTTATACTTTTTGCATAATAATTATTGTATTGCATTCTTACATATAAAGTATCTGTAGGTTGCATGAAAATTTGTTCTTTCTTCACTGTTTTTCCATCAAAACCTATTGCAGTTGCTTGTTGTACTCCTAAATAGCTTAAAGCAATTATCGAAACTATCCAAATGGCTAGCAAAGAATATTTAAAATAAGTTCCAATAGGTTTCATGTTAGTTAATAATAATTTTAATCCTAATATTATTAGAAATAATAAGGGAATTCCAACACTAAATAATAATAAAAACCCTTGTAATCCTATTGAAACATCAAAATCAAACGGTGTGTGAATATGATTGAATATAAATGAATTAGGTAAGGATGATGAGAATATCATAAAAACACCTGCTACAAGTATACCTAATAATGCCATTGATGAAAAAATAAGGATGAATACACCTATAATTTTTGAAATAACTTTAAAGAATGTCAAAAACAATTCACTTAGTGTATTGCCTATTTGATTAGCACCTGATCTTGCAGTATTAGCAATTTTTTCGTGATCTAGATTATTAATCTTATCCGTTATTTCTTGTATTCCCTCTTTAACTTTTTTTTCAATGTTAGAAATGTTTATGGGTTCTCCTCTCATTTCAAGTTTTTGAGAAGTGGTTATTGCTTCTGGAACAATAATCCAAAGTAAAATGTATATGAATATTGGACTTCCTACACCAGCAATTACTATTAATACAATAGCTAATCTAATCCATAGTGGATCAATATTAAAATAATGTCCAAAACCAGATGCAACTCCTCCTAAAATAGCATTGTCCTTATCTCTATAAAGTCTTTTCGATCTTCTATAGGTTTGATTTCCACTATAAGAATTATTTGTAGAAGAATTTCCTTCGTCTATTTTATAATCTTCTGGTTGTCCCATAATTGCAATTACTTCGTCAATTTCAGTTAAACTAATAACTTGACTATCACTTTTAATTCTTTCTTGAAAAAGTTCGGCAATTCTACTTTCAATATCTTTTATAATTTCCTCTCTTCCTTCTGGAGAAAGTGATCGTTTCACAGCATCAAAATAACGTGTTAATTTTTGATATGCATCTTCATCTATATGAAAAAGAAACCTCCTAAATTTATACTTATTGTTTTGTTCATGACTTTTAGTTTTGACTAGTTTTTGTTATTATGTTTACAGCATCTGATAATTCTGTCCACGTGCTATTTAATTCATTTAAAAATTCCTGACCTAATTCTGTTAAACCGTAATATTTTCTTGGTGGTCCAGAAGTAGATTCTTCCCATCGATAATCTAATAAACCATCGTTTTTAATCGCGTTAATAAAGGATAAACGGTTCCTTCAACAACTAGCAGTTTTGCTTCTTTTAGAGTTTCTAGAATTTCAGAAGTGTAAGCATAATTTTCTTTTAATACAGATAATATGCAGAATTCTAAAACACCTTTTCTCATTTGAGCTTTTGTGTTTTCAATGTTCATAATTCATGTGATTTTTTAATTAAACTGTTCATTTTTGATTTTGAATCGTATCGATTCTTGATTTGATTGATTGTGATTTGATGATTGAAACTATTTTATAAAATTGATTGTTAATGGATAGTTGTATAATTCACCATTTGCACTTTTTACAGATGCATAAATGATTAGAAAAAACTCACTTATTTTTAAAAAAGCTAATAATACTACAGTTACAATACCTAAAATGACTAAGCCATTTATGTTTTCATTTGTAAAAATTTCTCTTATTGTAACTTCATTATCATTAATTTCTAGTTTTTCTACAATATTAATGAACCAAAATAAGCAAGTAGGTATTGCTATAATTAAAGCAATAAGAGAATATAATAAAATACTAAGCTGAAAATTCAAAGCTTGTTTTCCATTATTGTCTATAAAAGTTGATTTATCTTTTGAAGAAGACCAAATTAATAATGGAAATAAATAATTCCCAAAGGGCACAATATATTGACTCAGCGTGCTTAAATGTATTAATGATCCAATGCTTTTTTCGTTTGATGTTTCCATAATAAAGATGTTTGGTTTTTGATTGATGATTATTGAACTATAGTATAACTATTAATTTCTTATACAAATATATGTCTAAAAACAGGTATCTTGTTTCGCATAGTACTAATAATTAACAAAAGTTTAACATTTTAAAAAATTATATGAATGCATAGTATTTTTTGTATTTTTACAAAAAATTATAGAGAATATGCAATTTACACCCTCAAAACTTAATGCTTTTACATTTTTTAAATTACCTGCTGCCTTTTGGTGTGGAGTTAGGGTAAAAAAAATAACTAAGGAAAATTGTTTAGTTACAGTAAAACATAGATGGTTTAATCAAAATCCATTCAAATCAATGTATTTTGCCGTACAAGCAATGGCTGCCGAATTTACTACAGGAGCATTAGTTATGTATCAAATTAAAGAGAGTGGAAAGAATATTTCTATGTTGGTCGCTAACAATAAAAGTTCGTTTACGAAAAAAGCAACTGGTAGAATTACTTTTGAATGCAATCAAGGAAATGCAATTAAAGAAATTATTCAAAAAGCTATAGATACTAAAGAAGGGCAAACACTTTGGTTAACTTCAATTGGAACAAATGAAAAAGGAGAACAAGTTTCTGAAATGCAATTTGAATGGACAATAAAAGTGCGAAATTAAATTTTAATTTTCAACACATGTTAACATAAGTTAATTTACTGTTTTGTAGCTCTTTTACTTCGTAAATTTGTACAAAACGTAAAATTAATGAAAGTTTTAGTTACAGGAGCAACAGGTTTAGTAGGTAATGAATTGGTTGATTTGTTATTGCAAAATGGCATATCAGTCAATTATTTATCAACTTCAAAATCTAAATTAGTCTCAGAATCAAATTATAAAGGTTTTTATTGGAATATAAATTCAGGAGAAATAGATAAAAATGCTTTTGATGAGGTAGAGGTTATCATTCATTTGGCTGGAGCTACTGTTGCGAAAAGATGGACAAAATTCTATAAAGAAGAGATTATTAATAGTAGAACACTTTCTACAAGGTTATTATATCAAACCCTAGCTAAAAATCAAAATCAAGTTAAACATATTATTTCTGCATCTGCTATTGGGATTTATCCAAGTAGCTTAAATGAAATTTATGCTGAAACAGATAAAAGTGTAGATGATTCTTTTTTAGGTGAAGTAGTTGTTAAATGGGAAGAAGAAGTTACTAAATTTGAACGATTAAATATAATGGTCTCTAAAGTTCGAATAGGTTTAGTACTTGCAAAGAATGGAGGAGCTTTACAAGAAATGTCGACACCTATAAAACTAGGAATTGGTTCTGGTTTTGGAACAGGCAAGCAATATCAATCTTGGATTCATATTCATGATCTAGCTACAATTTTCTATTTTATAGTGTCAAATAAATTAAGTGGTATTTATAATGCTGTTTCACCTTATCCTGTTACCAATAATGAATTAACAAAATCTATTGCTAAAGTTTTAAACAAAACATATTTTTTTCCAAATGTTCCAAAATTCATGATGAAATTAGTATTAGGAGAAATGCATCAAATTTTATTTTCAAGTCAAAATGTGAGTGCTAGAAAAATATTAGACAAAGGTTTCCAATTCAAATATGCTTCTTTAGAAAAAGCTTTACAAAACTTATTGAAATAATAAAGAGGCTGTCCAAAAAGTCATAAAATGTGTCATTGACTTTTTGGACAACCTCTAATAAAATAATATCAATTTATTTAGTTGCCTTAACTTTTATAACTAAACCAATTTCATCATTTACAAATTTATCTTTTAAATCATCAAAAATAGATTTTGACGCATAATTAACTCCCCAAAGTGTTCTATTTATGGTGAATGAGTCCGAAATTAAAGATACATCAGTATCAGTTATAACAATTTCTGCAGGAAAGCTAACTTCCTTTGTAATATCTTTTATAGTTAATGTTCCGTTTACCATGGAACCACCATTTGCTTCAGTAACTGAACTTATTTTAAAATTACTTGATGGAAATTTAGTAATATTAAAAAAATGATCTTCAGCTTCTTTGTCACCTGTCCCTTTTAAATGAGTTTCTAAGTCAGTTTTACCAGTATCTTCAGTCAAATCAGTAACAGTAATTGATGTCATATCAATTGTAAATGTTCCTCCTGTTATTTTTCCATCACCAACTTCAAAATTACCATCTTTTAGTGCAATTGTTCCTGTATGTTTACCCGTTGGTTTTGAACCTTCCCAATTGATAATAGATTGAGCATTATCAACAGTATAGAAACCTGTTACTGTATTTTCTTTTGTTTCTTCGGTTACTACAGGTTCTGTTTTTTCTTCTTTTTTACAACTTACTACTGTAATAAAACTAAGGACTACTAATGCTAAAATGTTTTTTTTCATAGTTTGGTTTATTTAATTAAACATAGATATACCCAAATATATAAAAATTTATTTACAAAAAAGAAAGTAAAAAATGACAATAAAAATGATTTACTAAAAAGATAATGACAATTTGACATTTTATATTCTTTGGCAATACATTTGATATAATATAAAGAACATAAAAATTAGCATAAATTAGTAAGATATGAATCAAGAAAGTACTGAAAATATAAACGAAACAGAAAATACCGTTGAAGAAACTGTTTCAAAAAATCAACAACCTGAGTTAAGTGTTGAAGAACAGTTACAAGATGATTTAGTAAAAGAAAAGGATAAGTTTTTACGTTTGTTTGCCGAATTTGAAAATTATAAAAAGAGAACATCAAAAGAGCGTATCGATTTATTTAAAACAGCAAATCAAGAAGTTTTGCAAGCTATGCTTCCTGTTTTAGATGATTTTGACAGAGCTTGGGGGCAAATCTCAAAATCTGATGACGAAGCTTTAGTTAAAGGTGTTGAATTAATTCATGAAAATTAAGAAGTGCTTTAGTAGCTAAAGGTTTAGAAGAAGTAGAGGTAAAAGCAGGTGATGTTTTTAATGCAGATTTTGCTGAAGCAATTACACAAATTCCATCCCCATCTAACGATTTGAAAGGAAAAATTGTAGATGTGATTGAAAAAGGTTACAAATTAGGAGATAAGATAATTCGTTTTCCAAAAGTTGTAATTGGTAATTAGTAATCATGTTTCAAATAACAAATTTCATTTTGGAATTTGGAATTTTAAACTTTGAATTTTATAAAATTTATGAAAAAGATTTTTACGAAATATTAGGTGTCAGTAAAGGAGCTTCGGCAGAAGAGATAAAAAAAGCATATAGAAAAAAGGCTATTCAATATCATCCTGATAAAAACCCAGGAGATAAAACAGCTGAAGAGAACTTTAAATTAGCAGCAGAAGCTTATGAAATATTAAGTGATCCTAATAAAAAAGCAAAATATGATCAATATGGTCATGCTGCTTTTGATGGTGCTGGTGGTTTTGGAGGTGGTCACATGAATATGGATGATATTTTTAGTCAGTTTGGTGATATTTTCGGTAGTGCTTTTGGTGGTGGCTTCGGTGGAGGTTTTAGTGGTGGAGGACAACGAAGAGTAAAAGGTAGCAACTTAAGAATTAAGGTAAAACTTTCGCTAGATGAAATTGTAAATGGTGTTGAAAAGAAAGTAAAAGTAAAACGAAAAATTCAGGCTAAAGGTGTTAGCTACAGAACTTGTCCAACCTGTAATGGTAACGGTCAAATTATGAAAATTACTAATACCATTTTAGGAAGAATGCAAACAGCAACAACTTGTAATAGTTGTGGTGGTTCTGGGCAAATTTTAGATCATAAACCAGCAGGAGCAGATGCTTATGGAATGGTAATGGAAGACGATACAGTTTCTATCAAAATTCCAGCAGGTGTGGTAGATGGCATGCAATTAAAAGTTACAAATAAAGGTAACGAAGCTCCAGGAAGTAATAGTATTCCAGGTGATTTAATTGTAGCTATTGAAGAACTTGAGCATGATTTTTTAAAGCGTGAAGGGGAGAATCTTCATTATGATTTATATATAAGTTTTCCAGAAGCCGCTTTAGGAGTTTCAAAAGAAATTGAAGCAGTAGGTGGAAAAGTAAGAATTAAACTTGAAGAAGGAATTCAATCGGGTAAAATTTTACGTTTAAAAGGAAAAGGTATCCCTAGTTTAAATGGTTATGGAAATGGGGATTTATTAGTTCATGTTAACGTTTGGACTCCTAAAACGTTGAATAAAGAACAAAAAGTATTTTTTGAAGGCATGTTAAATAATGAAAATTTTATTCCATCTCCTGAAAAGACTGATAAATCTTTTTTTGAAAAAGTAAAGGATATGTTTTCATAATTGAATAAAAATATATACATTTGAATCTCACTTCCTTAGGGAATGTGATTTTTCTTTTTCATAGCAATTTTTCCCATCCTTCGTAAAAAAAGGGTGGGTTTTTTGTAACTTTTAGTTAAAAAACCTACTAATTTGTATAAATTTTTACTATGCAATATTTAGTAACATCACAAAACTACAAGAAACTGATACTTTCAAAAGGTGAATCAATAATTGAGAAATGAATTTTAAAAATTGGTATAATTATTCAACTCCAGAATTTAAAATTAAAAATGGGGGTAATTATAGTATAGAAAAACCAAGTATTTGGAAACTTGATTTTATAATTAAAAAAAATACCACTATAAAATTAGAATTCAATTTCAGTTGGAATTCATTAATAACAATTATATCTCATGAAAATGGAACTGTAAAAAGATTTCAATTAAAACGGCAGAGTATTTGGAAACCTAATTATTTATTAACAAATGATTCAAACCAGCAATTGTGTTGCATTACTTCACAATTTAGTTGGAAAAATTGGAAAACAAATTATCAAATAATAGAAAATGAAATTTTTCCTGTTATAGAAGATATAGAAATACTATATTTATCAATTATCCATTGTATAGTTATGAAAAATAACAATGCAACTGGAGCTTAAAACAAATAATATATATGAGTAATATTCTTGAGGTTAAAAATGTAATCAAGCAATATGGTGATTATACTGCTTTAAATAATGTTTCATTAACCATTCCAAAAGGAAGTATTTACGGACTTCTAGGTCCAAATGGAGCTGGAAAAACAACGCTTATTCGAATTATCAATCAAATTACAATGCCCGATTCTGGAAATGTTTTTTTAGATGGAGAACCATTAAAACCAGAACATGTTCAGTATATAGGTTATTTACCTGAAGAAAGAGGATTGTATAAAACTATGAAAGTAGGGGAACAATGTTTGTATTTAGCGCAATTAAAAGGGCTATCTCATGATGAAGCTAAAAAGCAATTGAAATTTTGGTTTGAAAAATTTGGTATTCAAGATTGGTGGAATAAAAAAATTCAAGAGCTTTCAAAAGGAATGGCTCAAAAAATACAGTTTGTTGTAACCGTTTTACACAAGCCAAAATTACTAATATTAGATGAGCCTTTTTCTGGATTTGATCCTGTAAATGCTAATTTAATAAAGGATGAAATTATTGAATTGAATAAACAAGGAACATCAGTTATTTTTTCAACCCATAGAATGGAAAGTGTAGAAGAAATGTGTAATTATATCGCTTTAATTCATAAATCAAATAAATTAATTGAAGGAAAATTAACCGATGTAAAACAACAATACAGAACAAATACGTTCCAAATAGGTATTTTAACTAATAATATTGAAGGTTTAATGTATCAATTAACCCAAAAGTTTACTGTTGGGCAAACTACCTTCAAATCACTTAATGACGATATTAAATTAGAAATCCAAATTGGAAACCATACTTCAAATGAATTGCTGTCTATTCTTACCGAATTTGGTCAAGTAACTCACTTTGTAGAAAAAATTCCTAGTGTAAATGATATTTTTATTCAAACAGTTAGTAATTAGAGTTATAGGTTAACTAACAACAAATTTTATATTCATTTTTTAAAGCTTTAAGATACCTAGTAAACCCTTATACTTTTAAACCCTTAAACTTTTAAACATTTAAAAATAAATGAGCAAATTAATTTTCTAATCATAAAAAGAGAATTTATTA
>JAAURU010000050.1 GCA_012032075.1 Flavobacterium sp. | reverse complement strand
GCATTCGCGTCGGCCCGATGGCAGCAACACTACCAATGGGAATGTTATCTTGATAATAATTAGCCGCGACTAAAGTACAAGTACGCATAGGTTCAAGAGCATTTTCAGTACCAATTTTGATTGTAACTCCTCGATAAGCATTATTTTCGGGAATCGAACAAATAACTGGTAATAATTGCTCCTGCTCTTCTTCTAATAAATAAAGTAAAGTTTGTACTTGTTGAAGCTGTGAAAATTCCGGCTGACGCAAAAACTTCAGCAACCCCATGAATGACGATTTGAGTTGAATTAGATAATGGTTTTAAAGAACGAGTTAATTCTTTAGTTACAATAGCAATTGAATCAGCATAACGGCTAAATTCCCGGTCTATTTCTCCCCAATCTAAAGTGGCAATAGTATTCAACGAGTGTCCTTTAAGTTTTTGATTGAGAAAATTAGACAAAATTTGTAACTCTCTTTCTAAAAATTCTTCATCTAATGTTTGTTCTCGATCGTTAACTGCTAAATCCATCAAAATCGATTGAGTTTGATACGAATCTGTAACTACAATTAATAAAATTTGCTCCGAAGCTACTCGTACTAATTGTAAATGACGCAGCGTATCTTTGGGATTTTGAGGAAAAGTAATTAAAGCAATATAACCACTTAATTCTGCTAAAATTTTCGTGGCTTTTTGTAATACCGCTTCCAAACTCCAGCGTCGGTAATTAAGACGATCGTATAAAGATTTTTCAATTTCTTTGCCAATCAATCGATCGAAATCAAGTAAACGATCGACATAAATACGATATCCCGAATCGGAAGGAATTCTACCAGCAGATGTATGGGGTTGATATAATAATCCAGCCTCTTCTAAGTTTCCCATAACATTCCGAATTGTCGCCGAACTAATTTTAAAATCGTACTCTTTAGCTAGAGTTTTCGATCCCACAGGCTCTGCGGTTGCTATATATTTTTGAATAGTAGCTTTAAGTATATTTTGATGTCTTGAACTCAAACGCGCTCGGTCTATCATTAGAATATATCGATCTTAATTAAATTAAATTTATGTTTAAATTTTTTGTGATATTTTACATAAAATATATTATTAATGTTAAATATGTATGTTTTGTTAAAAAAACATAAATCGTTTGTAATAAATTGAAATGTTTTTTTGTTAATTTAGGATTTTTAAAACTAACATAAGTATTTGATAACTAATTATGTAAAGTTGAAGAAAAACTAACAAACAAACAGAACATTATGAAAAAAACAAACACTAAGTTATTGTATTTATTTACAATAATTTCTTTTTTATCCTTAGACTATAAAGGATATGCTCAATTTAATGAGGATGCACCTTGGATGCAACAGTTAAGTGCTACTAGTAGAAAAGGGAAGTTAACAATCGATGAAATGGTTGCCTCTTTTGATAGGTATTGGTTAACTCATGACAAGGATAAAAAAGGATCAGGTTACAAACCTTTTATGCGTTGGGAATACCATTGGAGAAACAACACCCATCCTGATGGGACATTTATTACTCCAGCTGAAATAAATGCAGCTTGGGCATTAAAAAAGAGTCAAATAACTCAAAAAGGTAATGAATTACTAGAACGAACTAGTAGTTGGCAACCTGTTGGTCCATTTAATCATACCATTAATGGTTCTTGGTCAGCTGGACAAGGAAGAGTAAATACAGTTTATGTAGATCCAAATAATGCCAGTACAATTTATGTAGGAACACCAGCAGGTGGAATTTGGAAATCTACAAATGGAGGAACAAGTTGGGCTCCACTTTCAGATGAATTGCCACAGATAGGTGTTTCAGGAATAGTTGTAGATAAAAACAATTCTAATATTATTTATATCGCAACTGGAGATAAAGATGCTGGTGATACTTATTCTATTGGAGTTTTAAAATCTACAAATGGTGGTACTACATGGAATACTACAGGTTTGAGCTTTACCAATACTTCTACAAGAGCAGGAGATATTTATATGCATCCTACAAATTCAAATATTTTATGGGTAGCTACTAGTGTAGGTATTTACAAAACTACTGATGCAGGTGTAACTTGGACAAGCGTTTTATCGGGTAATATAAAAGATATTAAATTAAAGCCAGGAGATCCAAATACGATTTATGCAGTAACTTCAACTGCATTTTATAAATCTACAAATGAAGGAACTTCTTTTACACAAGTAACTTCTGGATTGCCATCAGCTTCAGGAAGATTAATAATTGGAGTAACACCTGCAAATGCTAATTATGTTTATGTATTAAGTGCAAATACTTCTGCAAATTCATATGCTTTTCAAGGTTTATATCGTTCGACAAATAGTGGAAATAGCTTTACCAAAACGGCTTCAACTACAAATATTTTTGAAAACACACAAGCTTGGTATGATTTAGCACTAGAAATTTCTCCTACTAATGCAGATTTAGTTTTTACAGGTGTTTTAAATATTTGGAAAAGTACAAATGGAGGTTCTTCTTTTACTAAAGTTAATAGTTGGAGTAGTCCTACAGCTACAACATATACTCATGCAGATATTCATTTTTTAAGATATTATGGTAATAAATTATATTGTGGAAGTGATGGAGGAATATATGAATCTTCAAATGATGGAGTTTCTTTTACTAGTAAAACTTCAGGGTTGCAAATTAGCCAATTCTACAAAATAGCTGTTTCTAAACAAACATCTACAAATATGGTAGGTGGTTTACAAGATAATGGTGGTTATGCTTATAGTGGAAACCAATGGAAAAATTATTATGGTGCCGATGGAATGGATACTGGTGTTGACCCTAATAATAGTAATAAGTATTATGGCTTTATACAAAATGGAGGAACATTATATATTACAACAGATGGAGGTAATAGTTTAGGTTCAAATATAAGTAAACCTAGTGGAGAAACTGGAAACTGGGTAACACCATTAACAATCAATTCTAGTGGAGAACTTTTTGCAGGATATAAAAAGCTATATCGCTTAAATGGATCATCTTGGGTAGCGGGAAATACTGCTTTTACATCAGCTATTGAAAATGTAATTGTAGATCCTTCAAATAATAATATAATGTATGTTTCTGATGCTACTAAATTATATAAAAGTACTGATAAAGGGGTAAATTTTTCATTGATATATACTTTCCCAACAACAGTTAAAAGTGTGACTGTACATTCTACAAATAGCGCTATTGTTTATGCTGTTACTCAAGGAACAGGTGGTTTGGCATATCAATCTACAAACGGTGGAACTGCATTTTCAAGTATCAATACAGGATTACCATCAATTGGTAAAAATGTAATTGTGCATCAAAATGATGCTAATAATACGTTATATGTAGGAACAACTTTAGGGGTTTATTATAAAGATGACACTATGTCTTCTTGGTTACCATTTGATACAGGTTTGCCAAATGTTTCAGTAACAGATTTAGAAATTAATTATATAGACAATAATTTAACAGCAGCAACATATGGGAGAGGAATATGGAGAACATCACTTGGTGCAACCGCAGATACAACAGCTCCTTCTTCTCCTACAAGTTTAACAGCCTCTGGAACAACCCAAACAACAACAAATTTAGCTTGGTCAGTTGCAACAGATAATGTAGCTGTTACAGGTTATGATGTTTACAGAGGAACAACTATTATAGGTTCTACTGCAAATAGAACATATAATGTTACAGGTTTAACAGCAGCTACAGCATATACATTTTCAGTAAAAGCTAAAGATGCAGCTGGAAATGTTTCTGGAGCAAGCAATACAGTTTCTGTTACAACGCTAAACAATGTAGTAAATTATTGTGCTTCTAATGGACAAAATGCTACAGAAGAATATATAGGTAGAGTAGTTTTTGGAACTATTAATAATCCTTCAACTGGAACTACTGGTTATGAAAATTTTACTTCAAAATCTACCAATATTACTAGAGGAAGTGCTTACACGATTACCATTACACCAGTTTGGCCAGGATCAACATATTCAGAAGGGTATGCTGTTTGGATTGATTACAATAAAGATGGTGATTTTTCTGATGCTGGTGAGTTGGTTTGGTCTAAAGCAACTTCAACAGCTACTTCAGCTACTGGAACATTTACAATTTCAGGTGCAGCTTTATTAGGTTCAACAAGAATGCGTGTTGCTATGAAATATAATGGAACACCTACTGCTTGTGAATCTTTTTCTTATGGACAAGTGGAAGATTATACTGTAAATATTGTGGCTGGAGCACCACAAACTCCTGAAACAATTGCTCAAAACAGTGACGTTTCAACTGTAAAAATGATGTAACGTTGCAAATATTTCCAAATCCTGTAACTGATTACTTGAATATAGAAGTACAAGATTTTAAATCAAAAACCATTTCTTATGAGATTATAAATTATCAAGGTAAAGTTGTAAAAACAGGTAGTTTAGAAGCTCCAGGTATTGATGTTAGTGCTTTAAATCAAGGGGTATTCTTCTTAAAAATAATAAAAGAAGATAGCGTAATATATGAAGAATTTATTAAGAAATAAATTTAGTTTAACATACTAAAAAAGGGTCGTTTAAGTTATTTAAACGACCCTTTTTAATACAATAAACTTTAATTATTGAACTACTAATTTTGTATTATAAACGGTATCATTTGTATCTATTACTGTAAGTGAATAGATACCTTTCGAAAAACCAGTAATATCAATAACATTAGTTTCTGTAACGTTTTTTGTAAGCAATTCTTTTCCTGAAATGTCATAAATTGAAATACTTTTTGCAATAATATTATTGGTGTTTGAAAGTGTGAAAAATTCTTTTGCAGGATTTGGAAAAATAGCAAAACCATTTTTCTCAAAATTTTCTGCACCCAAAGAAGTATCAGTAATTTTATAAATTGTTCCATTATTTATAGCAGCTACATACAATTCCTTAGTAACATCTTCACCAAATGCTACAAAATTATTACCAAAAGAAGATGAATAGCTTAATGCTCCTGTTGAAGTAACAATTCCTATTCTAGCATCACAATAATCTGTAAATAAATATTTGCCTACTAAATTTGGATATTGAGTTCCTCTATAAACATATCCACCAGTTATTGAACAAGCACCAGTATTATGATCTATGTCTACTAATGGAAATACAAAGGAAGATTGCGCTGGGCAACCCGAAAGGTTAAGAGTAGCATTTCCTTCATAACATCTCCATCCTAAATTTAATCCAGAAGTAATAGGAGCCACTAATTTATTCACTTCTTCTTTAACACTGCCACCTACATCAGCTATCCACAAATTCCCATTTGCGCTATCAAAAGAATATTTCCATGGATTTCGCAAACCTATTGCCCAAATCTCTTCTTTTCCTGCTTGACCTACAAAAGGATTTGTTGCAGGAATCGTATAATATGGAGCCATTGTAGTGGTTGTAACATTAATTCTAAGCATTTTACCTAAAAAAATGCGTGAAGGATTTGCATTATCGACGGTTAAATTCTGCGAATAACCATTAGGATCATTTTGACTTCCACCATCACCCATACCAATATATAAGAAACCATCTGGGCCAAATTTTAAATTTCCACCGTTATGATTTCCAAACGGTTGGCTAATAGTCATTAAAATCACACCAGAATTGCTATTGGCTGCATTAGGATTTGCAGCTAAAACACTATATCTAGCAATTACTGTATTACCTGAAGTGTTAGTATAATTGATGAAGAAATAACCATTATTAGCATAATTAGGATGAAATGCAAGTCCAAGTAAACCTCTTTCTCCACCAGCATTTGTTAAAGTACTCACGTTTAAAAAAGGAGTAGAATTTACGGTTCCGTTTGCATTTAAAATTTTAATAAGACCACCACGTTCTACAACAAATAATCTTGTATCTCCAGCATGAGCAATTCCTACAGGATTAGTAAAACCTGTTGCAAAAGATTGTAAATTAATAGTTTGAGCAAAGGAAAAGCTACTAATTACCATTATTAGTAATAATGATAATTTTTTAAAGACAATCCTTAGAATGTTTTTTCTGTGTTTGTGAATTTTTGTTTTCATTGTTTGTTTTTTTAGTTGTCGTTAAAAGTAATAAAAAAATATAAAAGTCTAATTATCAATTGTTAAAAAACCCTATCAATTTGGATAGGGTTGAAGTAATTTATAGATTATCAATTATTTTATCTTTTGGATACCTGACTTTATAGCTAATTCTAAATTTCTTGGTTTCATTAGTTTTGAGATCTATTTTCCAAGTTAAAACACCGGTTTCTTCATTGGTAATAGCCTTATCTTTTTCTAAAAGTTCAATAGTGATTTCTTTATCCGTACTGATAGGATATTGATCTTTCAAAATCATATTTATAGTTTCTTTTTTATTGTTTCGTACAATAAGATCGTACGTAAATATTTGTTCTTTATAAGAAGATAAAAACTTAGTTCCCGATTTATCCACTACTTTTTCGCGTTTAATTGAAATCTTTTTATCACGACCCATGCTTAAGTTTAAAGTATCGGAAGTTGCGTTTGCATTAATGAATGTTTTACCTACATAAGTACCTTCAAAAATAATGTTAGCTTCACCAGGTAATAAATTAAACTTCGAATAATCGTTTATTTCAGCTAGTAAGAAAGCTTCTTTTTCTACTTTTGGGACTGCATAATATTTGTAGGAAGCGGGTAATTTTATTTCTTTTAAGGCTACACTGTGCGCTTTTCCATTAGATAAAATATCATAAGAAATGTCAATGTCAAAGGTTACATTTAACTGGTTTTCTGAAATAGTGGTGTGATTTGAGATGGTAGATTCTTCAAGTACTATACTGCGTTTATTAGCTTGTTCTTTGGCTAATCTATCTTTTTCGGCCATTGCTAATGGTGATCTGCTTTGTATAGTATTTAATTGTAAATCATTCTTATAACCATAATTTGAATAGCCAAACCTTAAAAACCAAGCACTTAAAATAGGAGCCACATTACTTTGATTTGGGTTACCACTAGATAAAGTTAGTTTTACTTTTTTCCAATCGATTCCTGTGTTTTGAGTCACTTGTCCTTTGTATAACATATCGATTGGACTGCTAATATTTTCTGCTCTTAAATCGTAAAAAGGTTGCCAATATGCTCCTTGTGTTAAATAATTAATATCTAAGTCTACTGTTCCAGCCAATTCATTCATCACCTGAATGATTAATTTTCCTTTAGACGTTTTTTCTTCTTTTTGAGTGTTGATTTCCAATTTTGAATTCAGTTTAGCCACTTCTTCTTTCAATTTGCTTTCTTTTTCAAGATAAGTGTTGACTAGATTACTCAATTCCGTTCGCTTTGCATTGTAATAATCTACCAATTTCATTAATTCTGTTACACTTAAAGCAGCATTTCCACCAGCAATTTGTTGGTTTTTATCCAATAATTCAATGGTTTTAGAATAGGAAGTGCGTTGGTTATTCACCTTACTAATTTCTTTGGTAACCAATTCGATACTGTCTCTTACTTTTTTAATAGTAGGATTGCTTTCATCAATTTCATATTCTGAAATATAATT
Source organism: Flavobacterium sp. (assembly GCA_012032075.1). Lineage (GTDB taxonomy): Bacteria > Bacteroidota > Bacteroidia > Flavobacteriales > Flavobacteriaceae > Flavobacterium. The sequence continues at coordinate 5,472 of JAAURU010000050.1, read as the reverse complement.
TTTGGTAAACTGAACTGATAAAACTGTAATATTTTTTGGAGCATTAATTTGAACCGTACTTTCATTTAAATAATCCGCTACGTTTTTAATGACAATCTCGCTAGTTCCCTTTGGTAATGTAACCGATGTAGCTTGCGATAATTCGGCACTATTAACATAAACGGTTGCAGCATTTACTTTTGCAGTAGTAAAAATGGGTTTCTGTGCAAAAAGTGAAACAGAAATCAGTACTATTAGTCCTAAAAGTGATTTTTTCATAATAAGCAATTTTAAGTGTATTATTGTCACGCTGAGCCTGTAGAAGTGATTTTTAAATTAAAAGGTCTTCGACAAGCTCAGACTGACATTTCAGATGTTAAAAATACCAATTATTTTTCAACCTTGTAGCCTTTTGCTTTCCCTAATTCAATGATGGAAGAACTAATAGCATTTCCTAAATCGTCTTTTATTTTTGCTTTTTCCATTTCTGCATCAATATACGCTTGACGTTTTTTAGCTAAAACACTTATTTCTTTCTGAATTTTTTCTCTTTCCGCTGACTTTTTAGCTACATAGGCTTTAATTTCTTCTTTGTCTTTGTTTTGTAATTCAGCAGGCAACTCTTCTTTTCTAATATTGTCGATTGCTTTTTCGTCTTCACTTACTTTATCCACTAAATCCCAACTCTCATTTTTGTAAACGGCTTTCGATTTACTAACGGAACGTTCCACATAATTCGCTTTTGAAACGCTACCAGCATTAGCATCTTGAACTTCTTGATTCATTTTTTTCTCAGCTCCTTTTTTTCCATAACTTACATAGGTTTCATTGATTTTTTGATTTTGTAAGGTAATTTGGTCATCGTAAGGTGTGTTGATGTATTGAACACGTTCGTTAGAATCGATATTGAAATATTTTCCATTTCCTGTAATGGCTCCATCTTGCCAAAAGGTTCTAATGCCTTCTTCATGATTCCCACAAAAGATAGTGTTAATATAAATGTCGTTTTTTAAAGCATTTTTTACGACTTCTTTGTAATTGATAGGACCTTGATTGAAAGGTTCGTTTCCAGCAATATATACTAGTTTCATGTTTTTGTTTCCATCTTTCCAACTTAATTTAGCAACAGCATCTTGAATTACTGCACCACAATATTCTTGACCACCATTGGTGCGAAGTGAGAATAATTTTTCAGAAATCAAATCTAAATCGGTTGTTAACGGTGCTACTTGTCTGATATAATTAGATGCTGATGATAAACCATCATTCCCATATTCGTACAAGCCTATTTCAATTTCGGGTGTTTGCCTTCATATTTTAAAGTTGTCAGTGTATTTACTATATTCCATAAACGTGATTTAGCTTGTTCAATTAAACCGTCCATACTGTTTGAAGTATCTAAAAGGATAGCCACTTGGATTTTGTTATCGGACGTTGGTCTTTTTACTCGAGTGTCAATTACAGTTTCATTTTCTGCAAAAGTTTCTGCTTTTGAATTATTACAACTTCCAAATGTTAATGTAGTTGCTAATAAAGTGCTGATGTAAAAGGTTTTAGTTTTCATAAGTATATTTTTTAAATTATTTTTGTAAAGATTGAATATCGTTTTCGATGCTTAAGATTAACAGGCTTGTTGCTGTACAAAATACTGGGCTTGTGATACAGTGATGGCCATTCCAACTTCCATCTTGATTTTGAATTTTGATTAGTTTTCCAGCCACATTATCATACCATTTTTCCAATCCTCATCTTTTTTAACCACCATAGATTCACCCGTTTGTAAGAAGCTTAAGAATTCTTCTCCACCATTGTTCCCGAAACCATTCATTACGTCTTCTTGCATCGCTTTTACTTTAGCTGATTTATAAACTTTGTCAGCAGTAGTGTAAGAAGCTGCTTTCTCTCTAGCTACACCCAATTTTTCTAAGTTTTCAGTAGTTAATTTGGCATCTTTCTCAATTTTTCCAGTCTTCTTTCCTTCTTCTAAGATTTCATGTGCTTCTTTGGCTTCCGTTGCACTTCCGCGAACAGAACTACTAACTGCATAAAGAACTATACCAGCTCCATCTTCAGCTTTTACTTCTTCTGTTTCAGCGTTGTAATTGCTTTTTTGGTAATTTCTAGAGGCATCTAATTTTTCTTTATCAACTTTAATGTTTTTGTTTTTAGAGGCTTGCTCTAAGCTCGAACTTGCAAATGAAGATTGCAATACACCAGCCCAACCAGCTCCTTTTACTTTTCCACTCGAGTCGGAAGATTTTTCAATTTTGTCCACACAATTTTGAATTCCTTTTTCTACTCTTGCTTGTAATTCTTTATCATTTATTGTTTCTGCCACTTGGTTTAAAAATTGTAAGGTTAAAACGGCATCTATATTTTCTCCTAATTTTCTTTGAATTTGGGTACCTCTTACCTTAGTTATAAAGGGTTGTTCTTTGTTATTTTCAATTTCTTTTAGAAGAAATTTCAAGTGCATTTTTTAAATTTTCACTGTGTTTTCCACTTTGAATAGAATATCCACAACGATATAAAGACATTGCTGCCATTGCAGTTGTGGCAGGATCTGAACTCACAGCATGTGGATTCATTTCTCGTTGGTTATTATGAGAACCTGCTCCCCAACCACCATCTTTATTTTGTGCGTTTACCATCCAATTTTCTCCAGCTACAATTTTTTCTCCAAATGATTTTTCTATTTTATAAGTTGCATAACCTTCAACAGGTTGTTCTCCCATAACCGACATAAATACACACGGTTTTTCTTCTGTTTTATTAACAGCTGAGAAAGATTCATTCTTAGTTCTATTTTTGCTTTCTAAAACACTGTTTGAAAGCCAAGCTAATGAGGTTAAAGCGACAATTGCTGTAACTGTTAAGATTTTTGATTTTTGAGTTTTCATATGTTTAAAATTTATTTATTAGCGGTAACATATGGTATCACCCTTTTAATCATTGGTGTTTGTTTGCAACAAACTGTTTTTAGTGGTGATTTCATGATGAATTATTTCGTTTGAGATGATTGCTCTACTTTATTTACAATATTATCTTTAAAATCATCTTTTCTTTTGTTCTTTTTTAATGCCAAACGATATTCTCTCAAAATGATTTTAACATCATCAGTCATTTCGTTATGTAAATCGGCAGCTGAAGCTGAATTGTATGAGTCTCTATATTCATCAACTCCTTTTTTATTTTTCCCTTTTCTACCTCTATGATTGATGTTTTTATCTAAAATAATAACATTGGGTGTACCCAAATCCTCTTGAAGATTATTTGTTAATTTATAACTATCATAAAAAGATTGAATAGCTTCTGGTTTTGCAAAAACAAATTTCCAACCTTTCATATCTTCTGTAATCCTATCTATCTCAGAAACAATTTTTTGAATTTCATCTTGCTTACCATCTGGAGCAAACATCACTATTTGAAAATCTTCAAAACCGTAATACTTATTGTAAATCTTTTGATTCAAGTTAAACATATTGGCTTTAAAAGCAATCATATCTAAACCTGTAAAACCAACTACCGAAATTTTATCTTTAAGCAATACCTTTTCACCAGATAAAGTAGTCCAATCGTTAGGTATTTCAGTATTATTTTCAGATAGTGTGGGCAAGAATAACGAATTGTGTTTTGCAGAAGCAAAAATAAGATAAGTTACAATTGGCAATATAAAAAGAATAATTAGAACGACTTTATTTTTCATTTTTCAAATGTTAGAAAAAATTTAGAGTACAAAAATAAAAAAATCCCGACGAAATCGGGATTAAGCATATCAAAATATGATGTTAAAATATCCATTTTAAGTGACCTGTTCTAAATACTTCATAAATATAATCACCCTCTACTAGAACAATGAAACATAAATAAAGAATTAAAAATATTAAAGGTGCTACAACCGACCATCTTAAACTAGCTTTTTCTCCTTCTAAGTGCATAAAAGCCCACATAATATAATAAGCTTTTACCAATGTAAGTATAATGAAAATCCAATTTAAAAGGCTTGTTGATAAAAAGTGCTCTTTAAATAAAAAATCTGGTTTAATAATACCTAATGCTACTTCAACAGTTGTTATTACTGAAAGAATTCCAAAAACAATCCAAATTCTTTTAATGTTTGATTCGTGTGCGTGTGCCATGACTTTTCTTTTTATATAATTATACTAGGTAGAAGAAGGTAAATACAAATACCCAAACTAAATCTACAAAGTGCCAATATAATCCTACTTTTTCAACCATTTCATAACTTCTTCTCTTTTCATAAGTTCCTAATATTACATTAAAGAAAATGATAATATTAATAAGAACTCCTGTAAAAACGTGGAAACCGTGAAATCCAGTAATAAAGAAGAAGAAATTAGCGAATAATTTATGTCCATATTCATTTCTAATTAAATTAGCTCCTTCTACAACATATTTAGCATCATTAATTCTAGCTAAAGATTCTTCTCTATTTAGAACTACTTTCTCTTTATTAACTATTTTTTCTGATAAAATTCTTATATTAGGATTGGCTTTAAAACCTTGAACAACTTCATTAACAGAATATGATGGCAAAGAAGATTCTTCCATAAACCAAACTCCTTTATTGCGAGTTAATTGCTCTCTTTCTTCTGGAAGAGTTAGAGCGAATTTCTCTAATGCAACTCTATGTCCGTTTTCATCAACAAATTGAAGTATTGAACCACCTTTAGTTTCTATTGCTCCATATTCCCCTTTAATAAAATTTTTCCATTCCCATGCTTGCGAACCTAAGAATATAAAACCTCCTATTATAGTTAGAAACATATAAAAAGCAACTTTACCTTTTTTCATATGATGTCCAGCATCTACTGCTAAAACCATAGTTACTGATGAGAAAATAAGAATAAATGTCATTAAGGCTACATAATACATTGGTGCATGAACACCATGCAAAAACGGAAAGTGAGTAAACACATTATCAGCTATAGGCCAAGTTTCTATAAATTTGAATCTAGAAAAGCCATAAGCAGCTAGAAATCCTGAAAAGGTTAAAGCATCAGATAAGATAAAAAACCACATCATTAATTTACCATAGGTTGCTCCCATTGGTCCTGGTCCTCCGTCTAGCAAAGCGTGATCGTCATGTGAAGTAACTGTCGCTCCCATAAAATTTAATTGTTAAAAAGTTCCCAAATTTATTACTTTTTTCTATTTGAAAAAATAGAAAAATAAAAACAAATATACCCAAATAAAATCCATAAAATGCCAATACATCGCACTTAGCTCAATACCAAGGGTTTGAACAGCATTATACTTTTGTTTATAATGGTTATAAATTACTATAATTAATGAAATAAAGCCTCCTATAAGGTGTGCCAAATGTACTAAAACAACAATATATAAAAAAGAAGTTGTTACATTACTTTCGCTTCCTGTGAAAAATAACCGTTTGCAACTACATCGGCAAAACCTCTAAATTGAAAAACAACAAATAATATCCCTAAAATTAATGTTGCCCATAACAATAAA
>JAAURU010000049.1 GCA_012032075.1 Flavobacterium sp. | reverse complement strand
ACGGCATAGTATAATGGATCATCATTATATAAAGTTGTATTTTCATCTAACGTATCATTGGAAAAAGGACTATAATACCATTTAACAGTTGCACTAGGTGGAGGAGTTAAATCAGCACCTGTTAATAAACACTCAATTTGTGGTTGAGCTACTGGTTGAGCAGGAATTGTAACACCACTAATAATTATTGAATTGGAAACAAAATTTGAAGTTGAACCATTTAAAGCAAAGTTTACAAAAGTTCCATTGTAATTGTTTACTGAATCATCATTAAAGATAGAATATCATTATTATTTAAACCATCATTTCCAGTATTAAATTTATAATAAGCAAATAATCCTGTTTCGTTTCCATTCAATTCACAATTCATGGCACCTTGAATTTCACTATTTGTACGTGCGATATTCCAAATACGAACATCTTCTAAACTACCATTAAAAAAATTGTTAGTATTTTCAAGATTTTCTCCAATAGCAACACTAGTAGTATTACTTGGAATAGAAGAGCCAAAATTGAATCGTTCATTATCTAAATTACCATCAATATATATTTTATGTGTAGAATTACTGAAACTAACTGCACAATGATGCCAATTTGTATCATCTTCATCTATACTAGTTTGAGAAGTTACACCGATTCCACCAGTTAAAAAGCTGATTCTTCCAGTATTACTAAGAGTTACTATCCAAGCATTCCCTTTAGAGATAAAGGTTTGCTCTCCGGTAAAACTAGAGCCTGATAATTTAAACCAGAATTCTAATGTAAAAGCATTGCTACTAAAGTTAAAATCATTTTGATTTGGTAAAACAACATAATCATCTATTCCATCAAAATTAAGATTAGAAGCAGGAGTAGGAGTTACAGATGGATTTACATAGGTTTTAAATCTTAAATCTGTATTGGATACTGAAGAAAAAGTTCCTCCACCAGTACTTAAGTAGGCTTCTCCGTTAGTATAAGTATCACCAGAAGTATATACCCATGAAAGTATATCAGAAGCATTACTTAATACTAAGGTGTAAGTATTACCTGGAAAAGTGGTAATATTAAATGATGAAACATCAATTGTGTATTCTCCAAAAGAAGCTGCAGCAAAAGTTAAAGGTAAGGTAGCTATTAAATTACCTGTATTACCACTGCCGTCATAAATTGAAAAGTCCACAGTTGTTCCAGCGGAAAGGATGTTTAGATCAAGCTTTACTTGGTTTAAAGTGCCTGCTAAATTTGATGTAAAACTTTGTCCAACAATTCCTTGATTTATTGATTGCTCAATAGCAAAATTAGTTCCCGTTGAGGTGACCCAATTGGATTGGTCTAATGTTTGTCCGTTGGATTGAAAACCAATCCAAAAAATTAGTAGTAAAAAGTAAAGTTTTTGTTTCATAATATCTAGGATTAAAAATTAAAATTTGATTACAAGAAGTAAAATTCACAGTTGCAAATAAATCTATTTACATTGTATAAATATAAATAGACAATAAAGTCAATGCTATATAAAATAAGGTTAATAGTATCTCTAATTTATATTTATTAATTGATTTCATTATTTTTTTACTAGTTTGTATAGACTCTTTTCTCCGCTTTTAAAGCTAGCTTCCAAATAATAAACACCTTTAGGATAATTTGAAATATCTATTGTTTTGCTATTGATGTTTTTTATAATTATTTCTTTTCCTAAAACATCAAAAACACGGATTTCTATTTCTTTGTCTGTATTGATATTAAAAATTCCTGAAGATGGGTTTGGATAAACTGAAATATTTTTTTCAAATTCAAAATTATTGATTGATAATGCCGCACAATCTGTTGAAGAGAACATACTATTTGCATTGGTATCTGTAAAAGACCAACCAGAGCAAGGTGCAAAATTAGTATTTGAAGAGTTTGTAGCTAAAATAACAGTGGGATTATAAGGATCTGAATCTTCATTTTCACAACTTGTAAATTCCCAATAGCAACCTGCAGGTTTTAGAACCCATTCATTCGTATTCCAAAAAATTTCGAAGGCTTTATTATAACTTTGTTCGCATCCAGTTGGTGATGTAAAAAAATTACATACTATTTCATCTGTTTTATAATGTGGTTTTCCGTTTAAATAACCAATTACATAATATATTCCTGAATAACTACCAGTAACATTTAAAGAAGGAGCTATCTCTGGGGTTGAACAACCAGTTCCACTAGAAAACATAGTGTTGGTGCCTGTATAAGTAATGCCATTTTTATGGTCAGAACTAGCCACTCTGTTTCTCGTTATTCCTAAATTTGATCTGTCAAAATCCATATTTACTATTAAGCTTGTCTCGGTATTGTTCAAACAATTGTTATAATTATTTGAAATCTCCATATCAGTTCTTAAAGTATTCCATAGTCTCAAATTATCAAATTTACAGTCTCCAGCATTATTTGTAAGACTGCCTAAAGCAATGATTCCGACAATATAATTGATATTAAGGGATTGAGAGAAGTTGAAATCGATAACTGAAATTCCATTGACAAACATTTTTATATTTTTTGTAGCGGTATTGTTCACCACAAAAGCGACATGATACCATTGACCTGTATTGAAAGTAGGTGTGCCAGTAATTGTTTCAAAGGTTACATCGTTTCCTAATCTTAGAAAGGAAGCTCCCGTATTGTCTATGTAAAAATCTAAAGGACCTGGTTGATTATAATTATTGTAACCTGCATAAAATCTCCCATTATAATTACTGGAATTATTTAAATAAAAATTGTATTCAATAGTAAAATTATTAATGTCTAAATTTAATTGAGATCCAAGGAATGAATTAAGGCCAATTAAGTAATAATTGCTGTTGTTTACTAAATTAATCGCATTATTTTGAGCTAACATAGAGTTGGTTATTCCAAGTAGCATTAAAATATAAATCAAATAAATGTTTCTCATAGAAAAAGGGTTTTAAAAATTAAGGGTAAAAAATGAACTTAAAAAGCAAAAACTACTCTTTAATTATTTTGAATGTTTTATGTTCTCCACTTTTATTGGTCACTTTTAGTAAATAGATTCCTTTAAAATAATTAGATAAATCTATTTTTTGTAAATCCACTACTTCTTTTTTATGTAAAATAGTTTTTCCAAAAACATCAAATAGCTCGAAGGCTACTTTTTCTTTAGAATCAATATTCAAATAATCTTTAATAGGATTTGGATAAACTAAAATATTTTTTTCAAATTCAACAGTATTGCTTGATAATGCTGCACAATCTGTGGAAGAAAACGTACTATTTGCATTGGTATCTGTAAAAGTCCAACCTGTACAAGGTGCAAAATTAGTATTGCTTGAATTAGTACCTATTGATCCATTAAAATCAACATTATCTTCACAATCAGTAAAAATCCAAACACAATCTGCAGGAGCTAATACCCATTTTGTATTGTCCCAAAATATTTCGTAGGCATTTTGAGTTCCGTCACACGAACTTTCAGCAGGGAAATTTGTACACACAATTTCATCAGTTTTGTAATGTGTTTTTCCATTTAATGTTCCAATAGCATAATAAATGCCAGCATAACTACCAGTTACAGTAACAGCAGGGGCTATTTCTGGAATAGTACAGCCAGTTCCACTAGAAAAAGAACATAATCCTCGCACTAATCCATTTTTACGTGGAGAACTTTCTACTCTATTTCTAAAAGTTCCATTGTTTGATCTGTCAAAATTTATGTTTGCCGATAAACCCGTTTCTGTATTGTTCAGACAGCCATTGTAGTTGCTAAGAATCTCGGTACTTGTTCTTAAAACACTCCAAATTCTTAAATTGTCAAACTTACAATCACCCGAATTATTCGTTCTACTACCTACAGAAATATTAGTACTATTGTTAGACAATGTCAAGGAGAAATTATAATCTACAACAAGATTACCGTTAACAAACATTTTAATATTTTTTGTAGCAGTGTTGTTTACTACAAATGCTACATGATACCATTGTCCAATATTGAAGGTTGGGGTATTTGGAATAGTTTCCGAAGTTGAACCATTTCCTAACTTTAGAAAGGAAGTTCCAGAATTATCAACATAAAAATCCAAAGGTTTTGCAATAAAGTTAAAAGTATTTCCAGAAAAAAATCTTCCATTATAATTACTAGCATTGTTAAGATAAAAATCATACTCAATAGTGAAATTACTAATATCAAAAAAGTTATTTCCATCACCCAACATCAATTCTCCTCCATCTAAATAGAAGTTGTTGTTTCCAGTAAGGTTTACCGCATTGTTTTGTGCAATGGTAAAGACAACATAAAAAGACAGTAAAAAGCTAAAAAAGTACTTTTGTTTCATAGTTCTAAAATTTGGAGTTATGAAACAAAAATATAAAATGAAAAGATAGCTACTTTTATTTTGGTACGAAATGCAGAAGTTTGTATATGAAAATTAAATTTCGAAAGAAAAAACCCTTGAAACTGGAATTTCAAACTGATTAATTTTAATCAAAGTAGTATTTTTACTTGTTATTTTATTCTTATTAACAATAAAGGAACGATGGACTCTAATAAATTCATTAGCATCTAACTCGTTATGAAAGTTGTCGAGTGAATTACGCAAAGTAATAATTTTTGATGTGGTTTGTAAATCAATATAATTTTTATCGCTTTTGATAAATAAAATGTCATCAAAATATAATTTTATTTCATTGTAACCATCTTTAATTTTAACGAAGTTTGGTTTGATTTGTTCTTTAGCTAATTCAATAGCTGCAATTAAGTCTATTGGTTTAATGGGTTTCGTTAAATAAGCTACTGGTTTAATAGTTAATGCTTTTTTTAGGGTTTCAATTTCGGTTTGCCCTGTAATAAAAATCACTTTTTCATGATGTAAATTTTCTTGAGCCCATATAATTCCTGAATCCTTGCCTTCCACATTAATGTCTAATAAAATTAAATTGGGATTGAAATCTTTTATTTTTTGAGAGGCTTGGAGTAATTTGTAGGCTAAATCATTCTCAAGATAATTATTTTCAACAAGTATATCTTTAATATGATTGGCTATAAGTACTTGATCTTCTACAATTAAAATTTTAGGCATAAGTTGTATTACAATTGTTTTTTTATAAAAGAAAGTTGAAATCCATTAGAGGTAGTAATGTTATATTGTACGTCTAATTGTAAACAAAGTTGATGAATTAACTTAGGTTTTATGTCTTTATTAATACTAGTTTCTCCATTATCTTGGTAGTCAAAAAAGAGATTTTCAAGTTCTTTTTTTATGGTTACATAATTTTTTTTCTTGATTTTCTGTAAAAGCATGTTTGATGGAGTTGATGATTAATTCAGTAATTAATAAGCCTAGATACATCGCGTTTTCTGAATGTATTTGAATAGCATCGATGTTAAAATCAATAACGACATTTTTATCGGTTGCAATTTCATTGAAGTTGGTTTTAATTTCTAATAAATAATCGCGCAACTCGATTTCATTTTTATCTTTATTTTTATACAAATGTCTATGAAGAGATGCAATGGTTTCAATTTTAGATAAAATTTTTATAAAATCATGTTTGTTTTCTTCAGTTTTGTTTTTTTCTTAAGGTATCTGTAATTAATAAAGAAATAAGCTGTAAATTATTATTTACTCGATGATTTGTTTCACTAATTAAAAATTGATTTTCTTGGTATAATTTTTCTAATTGAATATTTTGTTTTTTTTGTTTTTTCATGAAAAACCACAACACGGCTAAACTACAAGAAACAGAAAATAAAATGAGCACTAAAAATAGTTGATTTTTCTTTGAAGTTTTTAGTTCTTTTTCTTTAGCATCTATAATAATTTTATTTTCTAATAATTCATATTTTTTATTGCTAGAGTAAAAGCATATTTTATTGTTTATTTCATTTAAAGAATCACCATAAATCATGGCCTCTTTATACTCTTTATTAAGTTATTTATGGTTTTTAATTCATTATAGCACTGCTGTATTTGCCATAAATTATTTATTATTTTAGCTTGTTCTAAAGCTTCTTTGTAATATTTTGAAGCAAAACTAGTGTCGTTTTTAATTTGTTGATAAAACCTGCCTAAATTGATACAAACGTCTATAAAAGCAATTTTTATATCATTTTCTTTTGCAACTTTATATGCCTTTAAAAAATAAGGTAATGCATTTTCAGGGTTTCTTTTAAAATCCAAATAACCTATTTCATTTAAAGTATAAACAATAATGGATTTATCTTTGATTTCATGTTGGTTTTCAAGTATAAAATTACCAATTTCTTTAACTTTAATAAGAGAATCTGGAGTGGTATTATAATATTCGGCAAGTATTGCCATTCTTCTATTTAAGTAGTAGTATTTGTATTTTAAATTAGTATTCTCTTTAAATAATTTTTCGGCTTCATAAATATAGCTATTGGCTAAATTTTGCTTCACTAAATACCTAGAAATTTCAGCTCGAAGGGTTAAAATATGAAATAGTTCACTAGTGTTTTTTTCTTTTTTTATAATAATTTTCGGCTTTGTCTAAAAAATAGAAACAACTATCTGCTTTAGAAAGCGATTTTAATATTTTGGAATATTGTATATAATAAGCTGCTTTTTGAGAATTTTCTTTTGTAATATCTTTTATCGCTTTTTGAGTAATATAAGCTGCTGAATCATATTGATAACGTGATAAATAATCATCTATTACTGAATTATAGTCATTTTGCCCATTGCTGTATAGGCTTATAAAAAATAAAAATAAAAAAAGGTATTTTTCTTACCTAACATTGAAGTTTTTTTAGTTATAGCGATATAAACCTAAGAATTTTTTTTAAGATTTTGCAGTAATGAACATATTATTTTTATCCTAAATAAAACTGATAGCTGTTTTTTTAAAATGTGTGATTTTTAATTTTTGTAATCCTCTAATCTACAAGGTCCTTCTAAAACCTCTTTTACAATTTGAAGTGTTCCGTCTTCTTTAGTATCAATAAACCACTTGATTAAAGCAATTGTACCTTCTGCAATTTCAATTCCTGTTATACTTCTTGGATGTACACAACTCCCATCATTAAAATAATGTAAGGCATTTTCACTTGGACTTGGAAATCTAGGTCTATGTGTATGACCTGTAATGGTTATTTTATTACTGTTTGAAGCAATCCATTTTTTTATTCTGCGCTCTACTTTTATCAATTCAATGTAATTTTTGGCAGGACTCGTTGGATCTTTTATTCCCCAAACTTGTAAAGGTTTCCAAAGAATTCGTACTAAAAAACGATTGATTTTCCAACCCACATAATTCATAAAATCAGCCTGATGACCATGTGTTAAGAACAATTCTTGATTATTATTCTCTATATTTTGTAAAACAATGGCTTCATGAAATTTTATATTTGGAAATAGTGGCACTTTTTCACCTTTTCGTTGGTCAAAATACTCATGTAGATTTTTTTAATAACATTTTCATTTCGATACACCATGTCATGATTGCCATAAATCAAATGCAAACGATTTTCAGTAAAAAATTTTGCATTAATAATACACATTTTTATTGGCTTCAAAAATATCTTTAAAAAACATATTTTCCCATAATTCGTCTCCATCTCCTAATTCTACATAGGAAAAACCTTCATTAAAATAGTGTTGTAAAGCGTGAAAATAAATGTTTCGATTATTGGCAAAATCATCAGCAAAACTGCTATCGCCACGATGACAATCACTAAATAAAATAAATTTATCAGTACTACTGAAAGGTAATCGTTTAGCTTCTTTATAGGCTTTATTCAATCGATCTTGAGAAGACATATTTTTTTAAGTACCAAATTTTATTACTCAAAAATAAGCTATTTTGGTTTAGCGTTTTATTATTTTAATGTAAGACTTTGTTTCTTCTTAAATTGTAAAGGGGAAAAACCTTTAATTTCTTTAAATTTTCTATTAAAATGTGAAATGTTATTAAAACCACAACTATCGGCAATTTCTGCAATTGATAAATCTTCATTTTTAATTAATAACCGAGTTGCTTTTTCAATTCGTAAATCTATCAAAAAATCAAAAAAGTCTTATTAGTTCTTATTTTAAAGTATCTACAAAATGCATTTTTAGACATGTTGGCAACATCGGCAACTTTATTTAAAGAGATGTTTTGCTCATAATTATTCATAACATATTCAAAAACTGCTTGCATTCTTTTCCCTTCTGTATCAGTAAATTGTTTTTGAGAGGAAAAATTTGATAAGGTTTTCTTTTTAGACGTATTTAATAATTGCATCAACTGGAAAAAGGCAATAAGACTATCAATTTCGTTAGTATCAGAAAATTGTTTAATAAGTGAGCTAATTTCTGCCTTGTTCTCCTCAATTTTAAGTCCGTTTTTAATACTTTCAAAAAAGAATTCTAACGATTTTAATTCTGGCAATTGAAAAAATTTATCACCAAAAGATTTTGTGGTGAAAAATATGCTATGTACTAAGTTATAAGGATTAATAGTATTATTTCTTTTCTCACTTCGCAATACATGAGGTAAATTACTACCAAAAACCAAGATGTCACCATCAGAGAAATCGGATACAGTATCTCCTACAATTATTACACCTTCACCACGCTCTATATAACTAACTTGAATTTCCTCATGTTGATGTAATTTATCATACAAAATTAGTTCTTCATCTTTTTGATAAAGAAGCGCTTGTTCTTTGGTTTTAGGTATTTTAAACGGAAATACTTTCATAATGCTAAAGTATCAAATAATAATCAATAATTTTAATATTTAGATTAAATAAGGTAATATAGTATTATTTTGGTTAATATTTATAGGTTTATCCGTTTTAATTGCTACTACATTTGTAAAAAAACAAGAAAGATGAGTTTACAATGGAAAGGAGTAATGCCAGCCGTTACTACAAAATTTACAAAAGAGGACACCTTAGATTTTGCAATGTTCAATAAAAATCTAGATGCACAATTAGAAGCTGGTGTTGAAGGCATTATATTAGGAGGAACACTTGGAGAAGCTAGTACTTTAAAAGAAGAAGAAAAAAGAGAATTAGTAAAAGAAACCGTAAGTTTTGTAAATGGGAAAGTACCTGTTATCTTAAATATTGCAGAGCAAACTACAAAAGGAGCTATTGAAGCAGCTAATAAAGCAGAACTTGATGGAGCAAAAGGCTTAATGATGTTGCCACCCATGCGTTATAAAGCAACCGATCATGAAACGGTGGTTTATTTTTCTGAAGTGGCAAAAAACACAAACCTGCCTATTATGATTTACAATAATCCTGTAGATTATAAAATCGAAGTTACTTTAGATATGTTTGAAGAATTACTAAAATTTGATAACATTCAAGCAGTAAAAGAATCAACAAGAGATATTTCAAATGTAACACGTATTCGCAATCGTTTTGGTAACCGATTAAAAATTCTAACAGGTGTTGATACACTTGGTTTAGAAAGTATTTTAATGGGTGCAGATGGTTGGGTGGCTGGTTTAGTTGATGCTTTTCCAGCGGAAACAGTTGCTATTTATAAATTGGCAAAAGCTGGAAGAATAGAAGAAGCTTTGAAAATTTACAGATGGTTTTTACCAATTTTAGAATTAGACATCAATCCACAATTGGTACAAAATATCAAATTGGCTGAAGTTGCAACAGGAATTGGTACAGAAAATGTTAGGTCACCAAGATTACCATTAATAGGTACTGAAAGAGAACGTGTTTTAAAAATCATTAACGATGGATTAAAAAACAAACCGCAATTACCTGATTATAAAAATCTTTTAGTCACGGTTTAATATAAAAGGTTTTGTTTGCCAATGAAACCAACAAATAATTGACTATTTTTAGTCTACTAAAAAAAAAACAATGATTACTGGAAAAAATTATATAGGAAATCAACTATCAGCCGAAGGAACAACAACTTTTAAAACCCTAAATCCAGAAGTAAAACGAAAATAATCCTTGGATTTTTACCGAAGCAACAACCAATGAAATTGAAAGAGCAGTTACGCTTGCAAATGAAGCCTTCAACGTTTATAAAAACTATTCAGGGAAGCAAAAAGCAAATTTTTTAAACGCAATTGCCAATGAAATACTAGCTTTAGGAGATGAATTACTAAATGTTTATTGCCAAGAATCGGGTTTGCCAAAGGGTAGAGCAGAAGGAGAACGTGGTAGAACTATTGGTCAACTTAAAGCTTTTGCAACTATGCTAGAAGAAGGTTCTTGGGTAGAAGCCACAATTGATACTGCTTTGCCAAATAGAACTCCATTGCCAAGAGTAGATTTAAGAAAAATACTTGTACCTATTGGTCCAGTGGTAGTTTTTGGAGCGAGTAATTTTCCATTAGCATTTTCAACTTGTGGTGGTGATACGGTTTCAGCATTAGCTTCGGGTTGTTCGGTGATTGTAAAAAGTCATCCTATGCATGCAGGAACTGGTGAAATGGTTGCTGCTACAATAAGTAAAGCCGTTAAAAAAACAAATATGCCTAATGGTGTTTTCTCTAATCTAATTGGAGAAGGAAACGAATTAGGTGCTACTTTGGTAAAACATCCTTTAGTTAAAGCAGTTGGTTTTACAGGAAGTGCTTCAGGTGGAAAAGCCCTATTTAATTTAGCAGCACAACGACCAGAACCTATTCCTGTTTTTGCAGAAATGGGAAGTGTAAATCCTGTGGTTATTTTACCAGAAGCTTTACAAGTAAATGCCGAAAAATGGGCAACCACTTATGCTGGTTCCATTACGCTTGGAACAGGTCAGTTTTGTACTAATCCTGGATTGATTTTAGGAATAAAAAGTGAAGGGTTAACCCAATTCAAATCTATTTTAGCTTCCGAAATCAGAAATATAAATCCAAGTTGTATGTTACATACTACGATTAAAAGCAACTATGACATTGGGAAACAAAAACAGAAAACACAAAATGAAGTAACGCTTTTAGCAGAATTTGAGGGTGATTTAAAATCAAATTATGCGTCTCAAGCTGTTGTTTCAGTATGTGGGAAAACGTTTTTAGCAAATAAATCGTTAGGACATGAGGTTTTCGGGCCTTTTTCGATGGTTGTGGAATGTGAAAATGTTGAAGAATTAGAAACGATAATTGAAAATTTAGACGGACAACTAACAGGAACCATTCTGAGTGAAAATAACGAAATCAAGAAGTATAAAAATATTGTTTTGACTTTGCAAAATAGAGTTGGCCGACTTATTTTCAACGGTGTGCCAACAGGTGTTGAGGTTTGTGCTGCAATGTCTCATGGTGGTCCATTTCCAGCTTCAACCGATTCGCGTTTTACTGCTATTGGAATTCATGCTGTAAAAAGATGGGTAAGACCAGTAAGTTTTCAAGATTGGCCAAACGAATTATTGCCTCAAGAATTACAAAACGAAAATCCATTGGGTATTTTTAGAACCATAAATAATACAATAACAAATACGGCTATTTCCTAATGTCAAAAAAAACTTTCTTTTGTATCGATGCTCATACTTGTGGCAATCCAGTTAGAGTAGTGGCTGGTGGTGGTCCTATTTTAATAGGGAATAACATGAGCGAAAAAAGACAGCATTTCTTGAAAGAATACGATTGGATTCGCAAAGGATTAATGTTTGAACCTCGTGGTCATGATATGATGAGTGGAAGTATTTTATTTCCACCTAGTAATCCAGAAAATGATTTTGGCATTTTATTTATAGAAACTTCGGGTTGTTTGCCTATGTGTGGTCATGGAACTATTGGTACAATAACAATTGCAATTGAAGAAGGTTTGGTTACCCCTAAAATACCTGGAAAAATTAAAATGGAAGCACCAGCGGGTTTGGTCAACATAGAATACAAACAAAATGAGAATAATAAGGTAGAATGGGTAAAGTTAACCAATGTTAAATCGTATTTAGCAGCTGAAAATTTAACTATCGATTGTTCAGAACTTGGAGAACTGACTTTTGATGTGGCTTATGGAGGAAATTATTATGCCATTGTTGATCCTCAAAATAATTTTTCAGGAATCCAAAATTTTACAGCCAGTAAAATCATTCAATACAGTCAGGAAATTAGAAAAAAAATCAACAAAAAATATCCAAATTACTTTATTCATCCTGAAAACGAAACCATAAGAGACGTGAGTCATTTATTATGGACAGGAACACCACTTGACTCAACATCTTCTGGAAGAAATGCAGTGTTTTATGGAGACAAAGCCATTGATCGTTCTCCTTGCGGAACAGGAACTTCAGCAAGATTGGCCCAATTGTTTGCCAAAGGAAAATTAAAACAAGGAGAAGCTTTTGTTCACGAGAGCTACATTGGTAGTAAATTTACTGGTAAAGTGGAAGAAGTCACTACTTTACAGGGTAAAACAGCTATTATTCCAAGCATTCAGGGTTGGGCAAAAATTTATGGTTACAACACCATTATTATTGATGATAAAGATGATCCATATGCACACGGATTTCAGGTAATATAAAAATATATGCAACATATAACTGTAATAGGTGGTGGTGTAATAGGCTTATGTTCGGCTTATTATTTGTCAAAAGAAGGTTATAAAGTAACCCTCTTCGATTCGAGTGAAATGAATGATGGTTGTTCTTATGGAAACGCTGGTATGATTGTGCCTTCTCATATCATTCCATTGGCTCAGCCTGGTATGATTGCACAAGGCTTCAAATGGATGCTTGATAGCAAAAGTCCATTTTATATAAAGCCTAGATTGAGTTTAGATTTGATAAATTGGGGTTTGAAATTTTACAAAAATGCCAATCAAAAACAAGTCGATATGGCAATGCCTGCTTTTGCGCGATTTGTCTTTATTAAGTAAAGAATTGTACCAAGATTTACACAAAGTAAATTCTTCTTTTTTTTATGAAGAAAAAGGATTATTAATGTTGTATAAAACTGAAAAAGTAGGTGAAGAAATTTATCACGAAGGAATTTTGGCTGAAAAATTAGGATTAGAAGTCGAATTTTTAGACAAAAACGACATTAACAAACTAGAAACAGGAACAAAAACAAATGCAATTGGAGCCGTTCACTATAAAAGTGATGCGCACTTATATCCTCAAAAGTTCATTGTTTTTTTAAAAGAAGAATTAAAAAAAAATAATGTTGAAATAAAAAGTAACTTGTA